>CAJWGI010000023.1 GCA_913031335.1 uncultured Anaerolineales bacterium
CCCCGCCGTAAGCTCATCGACGCTGAGCGGGCCGGCGCGCACCTCCACGATTGTTGGCGGGTCCTCGCCGCCCGAGACCGGTGGAAAAATCCCCACTTCGGCGTCCGGCGGGAGCGCGTCTTCCGGGAATGCGAATTCACGATTGACCGAGACGAGCGCGGTGGGCAACGACTGTTCCAGTGCAGGCATGCGTACTCTCAGCACAGTTTTTAGGTCAGCCACGCTGGCGTCGTCGGCAAGCTCCAGAGCGATTCGTTCGGTTCCGGCGCGCTCCTTTAGCGTTGCGAAAAACAGAACGGTGACGTTCATTCGTTAATAATGTCGCCGCTCGCCCCGCCTCGCTTTTCCAGCAGGCGCACATTGGCGATGCGCATGGTTTTCTCGACCGCTTTCGCCATGTCGTACACGGTCAGCGCGGCGGTGGTGACGGCGGTTAGCGCTTCCATCTCCACGCCGGTTTTGCCGGTGGCGCGGGCGGTTGCGGTGATTTCCACCCCGCACCGGTCAGCGGACAGCCGGTCAGCCGCTGTCAACTCCACCTCGACGTGCGTGAGCGTCAGCGGGTGACAGAGCGGAATCAGTTCGGCGGTGCGCTTGGCGGCCTGCACGCCGGCCAGTTTGGCGACGGTGAACACGTCGCCCTTTTTCAGGTCTCCGGCGCGTATGACGGCCAGCGTCTCCGGGCGCATGTGCACCTCGGCGCTGGCGATAGCCACCCGTTCGGTCTCCGGCTTTTTGCCCACGTCCACCATGCGCGCCTGGCCGCGTTCGTCAAGATGGCTGAGTGCCTTGCTGTCATTCATTCTGCGATGGTTTCTTCCTGCTTTTGCGCATGCGCAGCAGCACTCTGGCGCCGAAGTATAGCGGTGTCACCACAATCAGGGCTATGGGCAGCACGGTCACTACCGCGAAAATGAGGATGTCTCCCAGCGCGCGCAGCCCGCGCACCAACGTTTCCGTGGCGTGTTTGAGGGTGGCTATGGGTTTCCAGCCGCGCACGCTGATAGGCTGTGCGCTCGCATCCGGCAGCAACTGCACGCTGAGGGCCGAAAGCCGCGCCGACTGCTCATAGTATTGCATCTGTCCGCGCAGCACTTCAATCTGCTCGCGCACGCGCACGAGTTCACGGAAGACCTCCAGCACGTCCTCGCTTCTGCGCGCGGCTTCCATTATCGCGAGCAGCTGCGCCTCAGCTGCCTCCATGTTGTGCAGTCGGCTGGAAAGATCGGTGTATTCCTGCGTGACGTCCCGCCCCCGGCGCGAGAGATTACGCACATCCACCGCCATTTCGGACAGCCGCGCGATGGCCTCGTCGAGTTCCTCCGCGAGCACGCGGATGGTGATGTGGGCCTCGGGGGCGCTGGCGGCCCGCGCCTCGCGCCCTGCACCGAGGGTTTCGGTATGGAAAATATCTGACTGCACGACGAAACCACCCAGTTCGCCGGCAAGCGCGGAGATGCGCTCGATGCTGACCAGTGGGTCGGCGACCACCATCGTCATGTCTGCGTTGTAAATCACCATGCGGTCGGCGGGGGACGATTGCGCCCCAACCGACTCCGCCTCGGCGCTGAACACAATGTCCTCCGTCAGCGCAAAGGAGGTTTTCGCGCCCGGAGCCGACTCGGATTGAACGAGCGCTTGCCGCGCCGCGCCGCAGGCTGCCAGCGCGAATATTGTCGCCGTCAGTATAACCGTCATCTTCAGTGCTTTGCGTATTCTCATCAGCTCATCATCTATACCCCGAAATCCAGCCGCGTAATTAGGGCTTCCGGCAGCCCGTGCGCCTGCATACGGCGCTGCGTTTCCGCGATGTCGTATGCCACGCGCCGCTGTTCCCAACTGGCGCTATCCGGGTCGAAGAGCGCGTATGCCGCCAGCGGATTGCGGTCGCGTGGTTGGCCCACGCCGCCGGGGTTAAGTATATACCTTCCGGCGCTCAGACTGAATGGCTTTCCTACAGGCGCAATTTTCTCGTGACAGCGATTGCTGTCGCGGTGGTACACGCGCGGCGTGTGCGTGTGCCCTACAAGGCAAACGACCCCGCTGAAGTGGGCGAAGTTTTCCGCTGCCAACCCCACGTCGAAAATGTACTCCCACACCGGGTGGCGCGGGCTGCCGTGCGCAACCGTGGTTTCATTGATTACCTGCATGGAGGGCAGAGAGTCGAGATAATCGCGCGAGGCTGCCTTCAACCCGCTCGCGGTCCAGCGCAGGGCGGTTGCCGCGAGCGGGTTGAAGGTGTCAAGGTCTATTCTCCCGATGGCCGCATGGTCGTGGTTTCCGGAAAGGCACACCAGCCCTTTCAACGCGCGCACGCGCTGCACGCATTCGTTCGGGTCAGGGCCATAGCCCACGAGGTCGCCCAGACACCAGACCGTGTCGAAGGCGCCCTGCGCATCCGCTAGCACCGCTTCGAGCGCGGTCAGGTTTGCGTGGATGTCGGCGATTACTAGGGTGCGCATCAATGATTCTGCCAGCCAGACAATCATAACACGGGGCGGGAAGCGTCCACTTGCTCCGCTGTCGAGTGACCGCTATAATGCCTTCGTCATGCCCATACTGGATGCGCACGCGCTGGATTTCATCAGTTATAACTATGACCAGACACTGCGTTACGGCGTGAAACTGGGGCAATTGCTGCAACCCCGCGACCTTGTCTGCCTCAGCGGCCAACTGGGCGCCGGGAAAACTGCGCTGGCAATCGGCATCGGGCGTGGCTGGGGGGCGCTGCAACCGGTCACCAGCCCCTCGTATGTGCTCGCGAATGAATACTCTCGCGCGGACGGGGCGCAGTTGCACCATCTGGATTGTTTCCGCTTGGCGGATGCCAGTGATGCCGAACACATTTGCCTTGACGAGCGACTGGCAGCCGGCGCAAGCCTGATGGTGGAGTGGCCGGAGAACATCGCAGCGGCGCTGCCGAGGGAGAGATTGTGGGTTGGAATGAGCTACTTCGAGGAAGAGAAACGCAGTTTGGGAATGCGCGCAGCCGGTGAGCGCTTCGAGAGACTATTGGCCGGCTTTCAGAAAACCGCTTTTCAACACGGGAACGTCTGATGCTGCTGGCTATCGACACCGCGACTGAGCGCGCCAGTCTGGCGCTTGACGACGGCGCTGAGATTCTGGCTGAATACAACTGGCGCAGCGCGAACAACCACACCGTGGAACTGTCGCCACAGGTAGAACACATGCTGCGCAATGCCGGCGTACGGGCGGATGCGCTCGAGGCGCTTGCGGTTGCGCTTGGTCCGGGTTCATTTACCGGACTGCGTATCGGCCTGGCTTTCGCAAAAGGGTTCGCCCTTGCGCATGCACTGCCGCTGCTGGGTGTGCCCACGCTGGATATCGTCGCCCACGCCCAACCGCCTCTGGATGGCGTTTTGCTGGCGGTGCTCTCGGCGGGTAGGGGCCGCGTCGCGGCGGGCGTGTACCGCTGGAGCGAGGCCGGCTGGCAGGCCGATGGCCCGGCGCGTATCACCACCTGGGATGAGCTGTTACGAGATGGGGAAGCCGGCGCCGTGTACGTGTGCGGTGAAATCGATGCCGCTGCCCGCGAGACGCTGGGAGAACAAGTGAGCTTCGCCACGCCTCCCCTGAACGTACGCCGGGCAGCCTGCTTGATTGCGATTGCCCGACAGCGACTGGTTTCTGGCCAGACGGATGACCCCAACGCGCTGGCACCGCTCTATTTGCGCACGCCGGGGGGCGGGGAGCAGCCGTCGGCCGCCGCGGACGCCTCCGTCGCCGCCTCTCATTCAGCCTGATTCCTCCGATGGCGAAAGTACTCATCACGGGCGGCGCCGGTTTCATCGGCTGCAATTATGCGGTGCATTTGCTGCAGGCAGGCCACGATGTCACCCTTTTCGACAACCTCTCAAGGCGAGGGGCTGCCAGCAATCTGGACTGGCTGCGAGAGCGATTCGCGCGCGGTTTCGAATTCGTGCGCGCCGATGTGCGCGATGCGGATGCGCTTGCGGCAGCGGTGGATGGGCAGGATGCGGTATTCCATCTGGCCGCTCAGGTCGCCGTAACCTCTTCGGTGACCGACCCGCGCGAGGATTTTGGAATCAATGCGCTGGGCACTTTCAACGTGCTGGAGGCGGCGCGCCTCTCAGGCCGGCAGCCGCTGGTAGTCTACGCCTCGACTAATAAAGTGTACGGCGGCATGGAACAGGTGCGCGTGGTGGAGGCGGACACGCGCTGGGAATACGCCGACCTTCCCTTGGGATTGCCGGAAACGCAACCGCTGGACTTCCACTCTCCTTACGGCTGTTCCAAAGGCGCCGGCGATCAGTACGTGCGCGATTATGCCCGCATTTACGACTTGCCCACGGTGGTCTTCCGCCAGTCATGCGTCTACGGGCCACGTCAGTTCGGCATAGAAGATCAGGGCTGGCTGGCTCATTTCGTGATTGCCACGGTGCAGGGGCGGCCGACTAAAATCTACGGCGATGGCAAACAGGTGCGCGACATGCTCTGGGTGGATGACCTGCTGGCTGCTTTTGACCTCGCCCTGCAGCACCCCGAAAAGGTGGTGGGCAAGGTGTTCAACATCGGCGGCGGCCCTGAGCACACGCTTGCGATTTGGAGGGAGGTGCAGCCTTTACTCAGTGAGTTGGCGGGCAGAGAGCTGCAGGCTGTCTATCATGACTGGCGGCCGGGTGACCAGAAGGTGTACATAAGCGATATTCGCGCCGCCATGAAGCTTGGCTGGGAACCCACGGTGGACCCGCAGACCGGCTTGCGGCGGTTGTGGAACTGGGTGAACGAGAATGCGGCGCTGTTCGCGGCGGGACAATCTGAGGGATAGGGATGACCCCACTTGAGACGCTGGTGGCGATTGAAAGCCGGGTGCGCACATGCCAGTTGTGCGCACTGGCCGACACGCGAAAAAACGCGGTCCCCGGCGCCGGCCGGCCGGATGCGGACATCATGCTTATTGGCGAGGGGCCCGGATACCACGAGAACGAACAAGGGCTTCCCTTTGTCGGTGCGGCCGGAAAGCTGCTCGACGAGCTCCTCGCTGCAATTGGTTTGAACCGTGAGGACGTGTATATCACCAATGTGCTCAAGTGCCGGCCGCCGGGCAATCGTGACCCGCAGCCGGAGGAGATTGATGCCTGCCGGGCGTACCTCGATAGGCAGATTGAACTGATTGATCCGGCCGTGATTGTCACCCTGGGTCGCTTCTCGATGGCGCGCTGGTTTCCGGGCGCGCGCATCAGCACCATTCATGGGCAACCGATGCGCATCGGCGCGCGCATGGTGGTGCCGATGTTCCATCCCGCGGCCGCGCTGCACCAACCCAAATACCGGCCGATGCTGCATCATGATTTCAAGCAGCTGCCCGGTTTCATTGCGCAGCTGCAGGCTGAGAGCGGGACAGAAGGCGTTGCCGAGCAGCCGCCGGAGCAATTGAGCCTGCTCTGAGAGGGGGTGGGTTCGGTAGACAAGGTGCCTGCGTGACGTTATAATCCTCGGTCGAGACAACAATGGTCCTGCCATAGCATTAGCCGAAAAAATGGGTCCCCTGAGGGGATGGGACCCATTTTTTTTCGGCTGAGTGTGCGGAGGGAGTGATTTCACATGCGATATCTCATTACCGGCGGGGCCGGGTTCATCGGCAGCCATCTTTCTGAAGCGTTGCTGGCTGCCGGCCATCAGGTCACCGCTATCGACGACCTTTCCACCGGTCGCATGCAGAATGTGCAACCGCTGACGCAGGACGCCAGTTTCCAGCTTGTGGTCGAAACTATCACCAATGCGACGGTGATGGACCGGCTGGTGAGCGAGTGCGATTTGATTGTGCATCTGGCGGCGGCGGTCGGTGTGGAGCTGATTGTGCGGTCCCCGGTGCACACCATTGAAACCAACGTGCTGGGCACGGAGACTGTGCTGCGCACTGCGCGGCGCTATCGCAAGAAGACCCTCATCGCCTCGACATCTGAAATCTACGGCAAACTTAACAATGTGCCTTTTAGTGAAGATGATGACAGCCTGATTGGCGCCACGACCCATCACCGCTGGGCTTATGCCACCTCGAAGGCGCTGGACGAATTTTTGGCGCTGGCTTATCACAAAGAGATGGACCTGCCGGTGGTGGTCTTTCGCCTGTTTAACACCATCGGGCCGCGCCAGCGTGGGCGTTATGGCATGGTGGTGCCGCGTTTCGCGCGGCAGGCGCTCTCGGGCGCGGACATCACGGTTTACGGAGACGGGCAGCAGAGCCGTTGTTTTTGCGATGTGCGCGATGTGGTGCCTGCGATAATGGAACTGGCTGCCGAGCCACAGGCCGAGGGCCGCGTGTTCAATGTTGGCGCGCAAGTGGAGATCGCTATCCTCGATTTGGCGCACAAGGTGAAAGAGATGACCGGCAGCCAATCCGCCATAATCCTTGTGCCCTATGAGCAGGCCACCGAACAGGGTTTCGAGGACATGCACCGCCGCGTTCCCGATATCGGCCGCATTCACAAGCTGTTGGGCTGGGAGCCGCGCATTCCGCTGGAGCGCTCAATCGCCGATATCATCCTGCAACTTAAGCAGGAGGGCCCGGGCGACCCGATCTCGGAGCGACCGGTGAGCGAGAGAGTGGTGGTGGGCTGAGCGCTCGCTGGGGCCGGGAAGGTGACTGAAAAAGCAGCGCTGATAGAAAAGATCAATCGGCGCGATGCTCGCGTGGGCGTGATCGGGCTCGGTTATGTTGGCCTGCCGCTGGCGGTGGAATTCGCGAACGCGGGTTTTTCGGTGCTGGGCATCGATACCGACGCGAGAAAGGTGGCTGCCCTGAACGCCGGCGACAGCTACGTTCCGGATGTGCCCGCTGATGTCATCGGGGGCCTGGTGGCAGCGGGCAAACTGGCAGCCAGCCAGGATTATGAAGCCATTGCGAAGCTGGATGCCATCAGCATCTGCGTGCCTACCCCGCTGCGCAAAACGCGCGATCCGGACATGTCGTATGTCGTCAGCGCAGCCGAGCGAATCAGCGAGCATCTGCGCCCCGGCATGTTGATAGTCTTGGAGAGCACAACCTATCCCGGCACCACCATCGAGGTGGTGCTGCCACGCATGTTGAGCAACGGCTACACTGCCGGAGAGGATACCTTTGTCGCTTTTTCTCCGGAGCGCATCGACCCGGCAAATCCGACCTACGGTGTGCGCAACACTCCCAAAGTGATCGGTGGAGTGACGCCGGCCTGCACCGAGGTGGCCGTGGCCCTGTACGCGACAGTGGTGGAGCAGGTTGTGCCGGTCTCCTCCACTCAGGCTGCAGAAATGGTGAAACTGCTGGAAAATACCTTCCGGGCGGTGAACATCGGGCTAATCAACGAAATCACCATCATGTGCGACAAGCTCGGCGTGGATGTGTGGGAGGTGATTGCCGCGGCGAAAACCAAGCCGTTTGGCTACATGCCGTTTTATCCGGGGCCCGGTCTGGGAGGTCACTGTATTCCCATTGATCCGCTCTATCTTTCGTGGAAATTGAAATCGTTGAACTTCAACGCGCGCTTCATCGAGCTCGCCGATGAAATCAACACAAACATGCCGCGCTATGTGGTCAGCAAGGTGACCGAGGCGCTGAACGAAGACAGAAAGCCGGTGCGCGGCTCACAGATCCTTGTCTTGGGTGTCGCTTATAAACCAGATGTGGACGACGTGCGCGAATCCCCGGCAATCGACATCATCCAGTTGCTGCAGCAACAGGGCGCAGCCGTGAGTTTCCATGACCCGCATGTCGCCGATTTGCGCTTTGACGACATTGAGATGCGCTCGGTCGAGTACGGAGTGGCCACGGTTGCGTCCGCTGACTGCGTGCTGATTGTGACCGATCACAGTGCATATGATTGGGCCGAGATTCTCGACAACGCGCAACTGGTGGTGGATACCCGCAACGCCACGGCCGACCTGCTGGGCCGCGCCAGGGTAGTGACGCTGTAACGCCAAAACACAGATGCGCCTTTGCGTGGTGGCCGGCTCTTTTCATCCCGAGGTCGGCGGCCCCTCCACTTATCTGCACCGACTGCTCCCTGCGCTAATCGAACGTGGCCACCACGTGACCGTGGTCACCCATACCGATGCTGGCCGCAGCGGCTGTGATGGCAGCTTTTCCTATCCGGTCTATCGCGTTTCCCGCCGCTGGCCACTTCCGCCCCGGCTGCTGCTGTTCAGCTGGCGTGTCTTACGGGAAGCGTGGACGGCTGACCTGCTTTTCGTTAGCGATTACGGATTGCCGGCGGCGCTGGCGAACTTGCTTTTGCGCAAACCGATGGTACTGAAAAACGTGAGCGACTTTGCCTGGGAATTCAGCACTCGGCATGGCTGGCTGCCGCCTGGCGAGAGCATTGACGAGTTTCAACTGCGGCGTCACGGTTGGCGCGTGCGCATGCTGCAGCGGCTGCGCGCATGGTACGTGCGCGCAGCGAGTGTGGTGATAGTGCCCAGCGGCTACATCGGGGCACTGGTCGCCGGCTGGGGCGTTGCGGTTGAGCGCACGCGGGTGATTCGCAATGCGTTGGACGAGCGTCAGTTTGCATCCTTACCGGAACAGGCTGCTGCCCGGGCGCTTTGCGGGCTGCCGGCCACGGATCCATTGCTGCTCACCGCAGCGCGGCTGGCCCCGTGGAAAGGAATCGCTGGGATTATCCGCGCGCTGCCGCGGGTGCAGCGCCGTTTTCCAGATGCGCGGTTGCTCATCGCCGGCGATGGTCCGGAGCGCGCCGAGCTGCAGGCGCTTGCCACGCGTCATAAGGATGCGGTGCAATTCCTCGGGATGCAATCGCAGCAGCGCGTGCATCACTTGATGCGGGCGGCAGACGTGTTTGTGCTATTTTCCACCTACGAGGGTCTGCCGCACACAGTGCTGGAGGCCATGACCTGCCGCACGCCGGTAGTGGCCTCAGCAGTCGGCGGCACCGTGGAGGTCGTCACAGACGGGCGCACTGGGCTGCTCGTGCCCATCGGCGATGAAGAGGCGCTGGGCGCGGCCATCTGCCGGGTATTGAAGGAACCGGATTTCGGCCGTGCGCTGGCCGACCGGGCGCACGGCAAATTGGGGCGCTTTTCGTGGGAACAGTTGCTTGCCGACACCGAAGCGGCACTGCTGGAGGCGGCGGCGTGAACCTGCTCATGCTCAGTGGGGACACCTCGGTTGTCCGCGGTGAGCGGCGCGCCTTCCACAACACGCTGAGCGAGTTCTCAAATTACTGGGACAGAATCGATATTCTCACCCATCGCGTTCGGGGTGTTGCGCGCCATGATTGTTTTGAAAACGTCACTTTTTACCCCTCGCCTTGGGGCAAGATGATACAACCTTTTTATGTCTGGAAGAAAGGGCGCGCGCTAGCTGCAAGACGGCGCTATGATTTAATCGTCTCGCATGATTACGGTTTCTTCTTGCACGGCACTGGCGCGCGCTGGCTCTCGCAGGCGAGCGGCGTGCCGTATGTGAGCGAAATCCATCATGTGGACGGCTATCCGCGCGGCGCCAATGTGCGCGAGCGCCTGCAGCCTATACTCACCCGCCGATATGTGCGCGGTGCGATGTCCCGCGCGCTCGGCTTTCGCATCACAAACGCAGGCGAGTTGCGGCCTTTGCTGCGCAGCTGGAGCGTGCCCGCCGAACAGCTTTTTCTGCTCTACAGTCTGTATCTGGATTTTGACGTCTTTCGGCCTGAAAACACTGTGATTGAATATGACGCCATTTTTGTTGGTCGCCTGACACCGAACAAAGCGCCGTTCCTGTTTTTGGAGGGGATTGCGGCTGCGGCGCGAAAACGCGAGGGCTTGCGCGTGTTGATAATTGGCGCCGGCCCGCTGGGGACGAGACTGCGCGCGCGGGCTGCTGGACTGGGTCCGGCTGCCAGTGTTGAGTTCCGCGATTGGGTGGCCGCTCCCCGGGAGCTGGCTGATATGTACCGCCGCTCTCGCTGTCTAATCTGTACTTCGTTCAGCGAAGGCGGCCCG
>CAJWGI010000024.1 GCA_913031335.1 uncultured Anaerolineales bacterium
AAAACCCGGCGCCCAACCCATCCAGATCCGCTTGATCTCCCCCGGCGATTATCGTTTCAAATTCAGATGCTTCCTCCGGGTATTCCTCCCGATACGCAACCAGCAGTGTCAGCCACTTCTTGCGCCGCTCAACCCCACGAAGTGCAGCCTTGCCAAGCGGATCCCCAGCTCCCTGCGGAACATAGAAACTGCGCTCCTCCGGCAACCCCAGCGCCCGCTTGGTCAGCCGCACTTCATCCTCGCCAAGCGGCTCTCCATGCGCCTTCGCCGTGCCGGCCCGATTAGGGCTTCCATACCCAATCACGGTGCGGCACGCAATCACAGACGGCTTCGCAGACTCCGTCCGCGCCGCTTGAAGCGCAGCCGCCACGCTCTCCGGGTCATGCCCATCAGCGTCGCCGGTGTGCCAACCATAGGATTCGAATCGTTGCAGCGCGTTCTCGCCCGTCGCCAGTGAGGTCGCGCCGTCGATGCTGATTCCGTTTGCATCCCACAGCACGATTAAACGTCCGAGCCCCAGATGCCCGGCGAGAGAACATGCCTCGTGAGAAATGCCCTCCATTAAGCAGCCGTCACCGGCAACAACGTACGTATAGTGATCGATTAGCTCGAAGTCAGGTTGATTGAAGCGGGTGGCCAACCAGCGTTCCGCGATCGCCATTCCTACGCCATTCGCCAGGCCCTGACCCAACGGCCCAGTGGTAGTTTCAACTCCGGGGGTATGCCCGTATTCCGGATGACCTGGGGTGCGGCTTCCCCACTGCCTAAATTCCCTGATGTCATCAAGGGAAAGATCGAAGCCACTAAGATGCAACAGCGCGTACAGCAGCATGCTGCCGTGGCCCGCAGAAAGCACAAACCGATCACGGTTTGGCCACTTCGGGTCCGCTGGGTCAAACGAGAGAAAGCGCGACCACAACACCACACCAGCTTCCGCCATACCCAGCGGCATACCCGGGTGTCCAGAGTTCGCACGTTGCACGGCATCCATCACCAGCCCGCGCACCACGTTCGCACACAGGCGCTCGCTCTGGATACCCATCAGCTTTGCCGACTCACCGTTGCACCCAATCAATGTCAGTCATCGCGGCCAATCTCACCTCCAATCGCACTGGCGGCCGAGGTGGCCGCCAGCCGCCGAAGTGCCGCGACCGGCGCCGCAAACGGCATATCTGAAAGGTCTCTGTACTTCCGCAACACATGGTATACGAGCAACAGTTGCGTCAGCGCCAGCGGATGGCTGTGCCGCACCGCCAACTTGTCTTGATAATCACCAAACTCTTCCTCATCAACGGGCTGCAAATCCGGGAGGTGCTGCCAGATTGCCAACTCAAGCTCAGCAGCTTTTTCAGCCGTCACCCCGCCTTCGATTTCAAGAAAATCCACCGGGCGACCGTTATCCCGTCCCAGCTGCAAGCTAATATCCGCAGACGACCCCCTGTCGTTGTCGAATAGATAGCTTAAGTCCGGATGCGGTATTGTCGGCCGCAGAACCAGGCTCACATTCAGATTAGCGCCAGCATCCTCAACGGATGACCCCTCCGGCGGATAAAAGCGCACCACTATGTCGGCGAATTCCCGCTGCGGCATAATACTCTTCGCCGTATCTTCTCTCCGCTTCGCCAGCGAGGCGCGCACCTGTTCCACTGTATAGCCTCTGTTGGCAGTGTCGCGCTTAATTTTCCACAGTTCGCGCAGCTCGTCCGCCGGGTCTAGGAAGACTTTCACATCATAAAAACCGCGCAGCACAGGCGTAGCGAATCCAAGCAAACCCTCGACAATAACCACCTCTGCCGGCTCCACGTACTCCGGCCGGACCAATGAGCCGTTCGAGTGATCATAAACAGGCTTTAGAATCGGCTGTCCATAGTGCAGCCGTTCCATGTGAAGCTGCATTATGTCTAGGTGGTTGCTCTGCGGATGGAGGGCAGACACTCCCATCGCGGCGCGTTCATAACGGTCGTACCTGTGGTAATCATCGCTACACACATGCGTGACGCGCTCGGTTCCCAGTATATTCACCAAGCCTTGCGTCACCGTAGTCTTGCCGGCAGCGCTATCGCCAACGATGCCGATAATAATTGGCCGCTGTGCTCTCATTTTGTGACCTCGAAACTGACTTCTGCCCAGAGGTCCATAGCCTCGCGAAGCTCGGCGCAGCCCTTGGCGGCGTGCTCCAAGGTCTGCCCCGACGCAATGGCCTCAGTGGCCACTCGGTTGGCCGTGGCTCCGGCCCGGCTACCGCGTGGGTGCCCATGCGTGCCACCGCCAAACAACCAGAAGGCGTCGTTCCCGTAAATCTGATGTAGTTCAGGAATATGATGCACATGGATTCCCCCGGACGCAGTCGGCCACGCCGTCTTCAAACCGCCGAAATCCTGTTCAAAGTAGATTCCCCGCTCATGATTTACAGGCACAACGCGTTCGCGCAGAAAATCAATGATGCCTAGGGTATCGTTCCACGAGCCTTCCAGCTTGCCCACCACAGTACCGGTGTGCAGATGGTCCCCTCCCGTCAGCCGCAACCACTTGGCCACCACGCGCATGTGGATTCCGTGATTGATCTGGCGCGTGAAGACAGCGTGCATCGCACGGTGGCAATGCACAATCATGTCCAGTTCGCGCGCGCGTTTGAAGAAGTCGGCCGAGGCGGCGAAACCGGCGGTCAGGAAATCGAACATGCACATTCGCGCACCGAGGCTGTGCGCATACTCCAGCCGCCGCAAACATTCCTCAGTCGAACCGGCAGTACAGTTGTGCCAATGGCCCTTGAATTCAGCGCTCTCATTCATGACATTCTGTACCGCCTCTTGGGCATACATGAAACGGTCTCGCCAGCGGCTAAAAGGCTGGCTATTCATATTCTCATCGTCTTTGGTCGTATCAAGACCGCCCACAAGACACTCGTAAATGATGGTGGCATACGCCTTCGGAGGCAGTCCCAATTTCGGTTTAACCGTGCCGCCGACCAGCGGCCGATCCCACTTGTCCGACCACACCCGTTCGTCATAGATACCGACACCCGGCCCGGGAAAGGTCTTCACCAGTGCGACCGGAATACGCATGTCCTCAAGACGCAAAGCGCTCACGGCTTTGAATCCGAACACATTGCCGACAATCGAGGACATGATGTTCACCACGCTGTTCTCCTCGAATAGGTCCAGTGGATACGCGATAAAAGCGATGTCCTCCTCAATTCGATAGACTTTCGCCTTGTAGAAATCAAGGTCGGTAAGGTGACGCGACCACACCTCTGTCCAGGTACCGGTAGACGATTCCGCTGCCACCGCCGCCGCCGCCTCAATTACATCCACGCCCCCCTTGGGTTGAATGCGAAAGGCACACAATAGGTCAGTGTCCGCAGGAACATATCCGGGCACATAATAATCGCGTGCATACGCGCGCACCCCCGCCTTGTACTTCTCACTAACCTTCGCGCTCACCGGCCCACCGGATGTTGTTGTCGTGTTTGCCACTATGCTCTCCCTTCGCTGTTTGGTGCCCCACGCCCAATACGCGCAGAGGCGGTCTTCAATTCCTATTCTAATAAGGTATATCGCTAATCTGACGAAGCTTCTCCCAGCGATGATGCGATTCAACCATGCGCCATGTGCCCGAACGCGATCGCGTAACCACCGAGGTGGTCACTGCGCCATCGCGCGTGTAACGCACGCCTCGCAGAAAGTCCCCTTCGGTGATTCCGGTCGCGGCGAAATAATGATCATTCCCGCCGACCATTTTCTCAGTAGAAAACTTGCCATCCAGGTCTAGACCGGCCTTCATTACGCGCTTGCGTTCCGCGTCTGACTGCGGAGCCAATCGCGCCTGAATCTCTCCCCCGAACCCGCGCATCGCGCAGGCTGTGGCTACGCCTTCTGGAGTGCCCCCAATACCCATCAAGGCGTTCACGCCGGTTCCGGGCAGCGCGGTCATTAGAGCGGGGGCCACATCGCCATCAGTAATCAGTCGGACGCGCGCACCGGCTTCCCGCACAGCGGCAATTTTCTGCGCATTTCGCGCCCGATCTAGAATCACCACCGTGATCTCTTCCATGCGCATGCCTTTCGCCCCCGCTATGGCATGCAGGTTCTCCGCAACCGAGGCGTCGAGGTCAACTTTTCCCGATGCGGTCGGGCCTACCACCAGTTTGTCCATGTAAAACGCCGGTCCCGGTTGGTACATGGTGCCGCGCTCAGAAACCGCAAGCACCGCGAGGGAATTGTGCACGCCTTTGGCGAGCAGATTGGTTCCTTCGACCGGATCCACTGCAACATCCACTTGCGGCCCGCTGCCATTGCCAACACTCTCACCGTTGAAAAGCATAGGCGCGTTGTCTTTCTCACCCTCGCCAATAACAATCGTCCCGTCCATCCGCACCGTGCGCAGCAACACACGCATCGCATCCACAGCCGCGCGATCGCCAGATTCCTTCTGGCCCATGCCCACCCAGCGCGCGGCCGCCAGCGCAGCGGCCTCGGTCGCGCGAACCAGTTCCAAGCCTAAATTACGGTCGGGTTTTTCACTCATGGCCACCACCATTTAATGCCCTCGTGAATACGCACATCACTACACCAATGCTATCGCATGCGGGCTCGCTATCCTACATGCGCCCGAATGGTTCGCATTAACGAAAAGGATGGTCACGCGGCTACCCATTTGGGTGGCTCACGCTCACACGCACCCAGCCCTCACCATTGTGGTAAATCATATGTGCCCTTCCGTAAATACCGTGGTCTCTACTTACATGTACAACCTTGAAGGTTGGAGTAAGAGTTGAGCCGCGGTAGCATCAGCCCTTCTTAGACCAACCCAGTCAAAGGCGCACAGGTGCGCGAACCTACAGACAGCTCACCCAAGCACCATGTTGCAGGATTATTAATTCTCTGAAAGCAAATCCAATTACTTTCCCATTAGGTACGTTTTTGACGCCATAACCGAGGAGGACAATAACGGGTCATGCGGCCCCTCAGTAACATGCCTGGAAAATGTCACAGATTCAAATCAGGAAATGAGCTATTCGTTAAGTCGTTCACCCCACGCTGCACGGGTAGCTGAATCCATGCACAAAACCGGAGTAGCGATTCGTAATTTCGCGATATTAGCGACTACATGAGCAATCAGGTCGCCTTCCGGATTTCAGCCGTCGCACAGCGGATCAGGTTTAGCGTTCCAGGAACTTACGAGTAGCTTCCGTGCGGTTTGACACCTCAAGACGCCGGTAAATATTCTGCAAGTGAAACTTCACCGTGTTCTCCGAGATGTGCAACCGCGAGGCCACCTCGGCGTTGCCCATACCCTCGGCAACCAGCGAGAGTACCTCGGTCTCGCGCTCAGACAGCGCAGCGGGCCCAGCGTCACGGGCATCGTACAGCCAGCGCCGCGCAGCCGCCGGGAAGACTAGCTGCCCGTCCGCCGCCTGCCGGATGGCATTCACCGTGCGTTCAGGAGGGTCCGTTTTCAAGACAAGCCCGTCAGCTCTGGCAGCCATTACCGATTGCAGTGTCTGCCCATCATCATACGCGGTCAGGATGAGCACCTTCGTCCCGGCATGTTTTTCGCGAATGCGCTGGAGACAAGTCAAGCCGTCCATATACGGCATGCGAATGTCAACTACAGCCACATCCGGCCGAAAGCGCTCTACTGCGTCGAGCAAGCGTTCACCATCGGTGGCAGTGGCGACCACGCGGATGCCTTTCTGTCCGCCAAGCAAACTACGTAGCCCCTCCAGTACCAGCGCGTGGTCATCGGCCAGAACAACCCGGACCACGTCAGGCATGCAGCGGAACCTCAACCGATACTAATGTCCCAGCCTTCGGAGCACTCTGCACAGCGAGCGTGCCGCCAACGAGCCTAACACGCTCACGCATGCCCACGAGTCCGAGTCCATACTCCGATTCAACCGAATCATCCTCGCAAGACCGTCCTGGTCGGAAACCCGCCCCATCATCTTGAATCCGTAGGTAAATCATTCCATTTATTACTGCGATGGACACGCGTTGTTCCGTGGTTCCGGAGTGCCTATACGCATTCCATAAGGATTCCTGGCAAATTCGATACAACACGATTTTCGCATCGAGTCGCACTTCCTTCGGCACATCATCGCCGGTGGTAAGTTCTATCCGGCAGCCAGTGAGATTTTCGTGCTGCACAATTAACCCCCGCAAGATGTCCACCAAACCACGAGTCGTAAAGTCGGGAGGCCGAAAAGATCCAGCGAACACACGTATTTCGCCGAGAGCCGCGCCGGCGAGCCCGGCCAGGCGACGTAGAAACTGATCCAGCTCCGCCTTCTTTATCCGATCTCCACGCTCCAGCCGGCTCTGCATTACGCTTATCTGGGACTGCGCCGCGAACAATTGCTGTACCGGACCATCATGCAGGTCAAGAGCCATGCGGCGCAACTCCTCCTCGGTGACCGCCAGGATGTCGCCGCCGAGCGCAACCCCTTCCAGCGAAGCATTATCACTTTCCTTGTTGCCGTTCTGCGTGTCCATTCTAGCCATTATAGCGGCAGTCTCAGTATCCCATGCGCGCAACATGCTGCCGGTCATAACGCCAATCTTTACACACCTTCACGTGCGTGCTTAGATGGACTTTCACACCGAGCATGTTAGCTATTTCACGCCGCGCACGCGTTCCAATCCGTTTTAGCATTTCCCCCCGTTTTCCGATGACGATGCCTTTGTGCCGTTCGCGTTCCACCTCGATGGTGGCGGAAATGCGCGCGACAGCACCATCAGATTCATCGAACGCTTCAACTTCCACACCCACACCGTGTGGTATCTCCTTTTGCAGGTAATACAGGGTGGCTTCCCGCAGTAGCTCTCCGGCCAACTCCCTCATTCTAGTGTCCGTCACCTGGTCTTCAGGATAATAGCGCGGCCCTTCCGGAAGCTCGTCTGCAAGTTGCTCCAGCAGCTCGGAAATGTTGTCGCCCCGCGTCGCCGAGACCAGCATCCAGGCAGCCTGCGGGGCCAGCGCGCGAAAGGCCTCAGTGTGCGGCAGCACATCGCCAGCCCGCAGCCGATCACTCTTGTTCATCCCCAGCACCAGCGGCTTTTCTCCTGCATCCATGCGCAGCCTGCTCACGACATTTCTGTCCCCTCCGGTCGGCATGTATGAGATATCCGTCACCCAGAGCACCACATCCGCATCCCTCAAAGCCTGGATGGCATCCGCGAGCATGCTCTTCCCGAGCGCATGGCGCGGCCGGTGTATTCCGGGGGTGTCGCAGAACACAAACTGTTCGTGCGCGGTGGTGTGAATGCCACGTTGCAGCCGCCGAGTGGTCTGCGGTTTCGGCGAAACTATTGCGATCTTCTGTCCAATGACGGCATTTATCAGCGTGGATTTACCCACGTTTGGCCGTCCCACTACGGCGATAAAACCGGATTTGAAGCCGGTCGATTCAGCATTCACGATACAGCGCCAATGGTGGTACACTCACCTTGGAGAGATGGCGATGGCAAACATTACCGAAAATCCTGACCTCGATGGGCTGACGCTGCTGGGCCGCGACGCGCAACCCTCCCGCCGCCTGGAGACTTTCCCGAACCGGCATCCGGACCGAGATTACACCATCAAGCTGCGCACCAAGGAGTTCACCTGTGTTTGCCCAGCCACCGGTCAGCCCGACTTCGCCGCGCTGACCATCGAATACGTCCCCGTTGAGCGCATATTGGAGTCGAAGTCGCTGAAACTTTACCTGTGGTCCTTCCGCAATGAGGGCATCTTTCACGAACACGTCGCCAACACAATTCTCGACGACCTTGTGCAGGCGCTCGAACCGCGCTGGTGCAAGGTCACGGCGGCATTCTCGACGCGGGGCGGTATTGGCATCACCGTCGATGCCGAGCATCAGCGCCCGCACGCTTGAGTCACAACCGGATTCTCGGAACCGCCACGTGACTCCCGCTTGCGTTCTCGAACCGCCGCCCACATGCGGCAGAACGCGCATGATCCGGGCGCGGTCGTCGGCTGGCCGCATCTCTCGCATGACCTGAGCCCTTCATCATCCTTCGCGCCGGCGAAGTAGCCGTCCTCGCGCGCCTGCAGGAACGAAAGGTAAAATTGCAACTTGGAGCCCGGACGCTCCGCTTCAAGCCGGCCCAGCAATTCCTTGTAGTAAATCGTGTTGGCTCCAACGGAAAACGGGCACTCAGCATACAGATAATCGATTCCGCGAAGCAACGCGTAGGCCGCGGTCTCACGCTCGTAAAAGCGACAGAGCGGCTTGACCTTGCGCACAAAGCCGGCGTCGGTTGCCGGCAGCACAGGTGCTTGACGCGCCAGATAACCGGTCTGCCAATGCAGCGTGTTCTGGAAAAGCACCGCGGCCTCGTCGTCAAGATTGTGACCTGTTAGCAGAACCGCGTAGCCTCCCTCGCGCGCCACGTAGTTCATGATGTAGCGCTTGCTCACGCCGCAGACCGAGCACGGTTTGTCTTTGCCACGCCGGGTGAGTTGTGCCAATTCTGGAATTGTCGCGCCATATTTGCGGTGCACGTCGACGGTAATGAGATGTGCGCCGTGCGCATCAGCGAATTTTCGCGCGCAGGCTTGTGAGCGCTGACCGTACTGCATATCCCCATCAATTCCAAGCTCGATATAGAGCCCATCGGCTGCAAATCCGAGCCGCAGAAGTATGTCCCAGAGCGCGAGCGAATCCTTGCCGCCGGAAACCGCGAGCAGCACGCGTTCGTCGCGAGCAAACATTTTGTATTTCTGTATGAACCGCTCAGTTTGCTCCGGGACCCACTGTAAAAAATGTTCGCAGCATAGCGCAAGCTTGTGCTGCCGCATGTTGATGACCGCCTTCTGGCCACACTTGCGGCAGCGCATCAATTATCCCCGCCGCTCACCACCGCCACCAGCCGATAACTCTCGCCCGCTTCCACAATACGATCGTCCGTGACCAGCTCGCCGCAAAGCACACACAAGTACAGCTCCGGATTCAAATCAACTGCCTGCAACGAGGCGCGTACTGTCTGCCCGGCCGCCACCCTATATTCTTTTCCGCGAAGTTCAAAAACAGCGTTAGGCGCTATGTCTTTACCCGGTTCCATCGGCCTGCCCTGCCCACAGCCGGTTTCTAGCCGAGTCCCCGGTCAAGATGCCGCCGCGATTTTACGTGCGATTTGCTCTAATGCGAGAGCCAGGTCGGTCAGGGCTGGAATTCGCACCACCGGCAGATAATTGTCCGCTCGCAGCACAGCACTAGAATGCCCACAACCTTCTCCCTCGAGATGCACGCTGGCGGCCACGCGGCTACCAGGGAAATCGTTCGCATCCCCACTCGCGAAAACTGTTGGCGCAATCGCCAGGTCAAGCTCGCGCAACAGGAATGTAACCGCCGACCCGTCATCGCACAGCCCGATTGCATCCGCGCGTGGGTGCTGCAACCCGCTCTTCACCATCCAATCAAGCGCCGCCATCCCATCGTAAACGCGGCCGTAATCGTGCACCGCCCGCGCCGGAATGAAAATCCCCCTCCCGGCAGCCAAGGCCACGCCGTAGCGCACGAAGATTACCGGGCCGCAACAGTCGGCGCCAAGAGAGGCAAATGCTTCCGCGCCATCGCCGCTAAGAAGGAAGTTGTGCTCTCTGTGTTGAACGAAATGCGTCTGCAGTTTCTCGATTGGAGGGGTCAGCGCCGCCACCGCAATCACACCCTTGGGCCGGCCGCCACGACCTCCGCAGAGACATCGTCTGCAAACTGCGCGAAGTTGGTCACAAACCGCACCGCAAGGTCCAGCGCCTGCGCGTCATACGCATCTTTGTCAGCCCACGAATCGCGCGGGTTGAGCACCCCAGCCGGAATTCCGGGACACTTTACCGGCATGTTCACCCCGAACAGCGGATGCTCCTCGGTCTTTATCTTCGCGAGTTCACCCTCGAGTGCGGCCTCCACCATCGCCCGCGTGTACGCGATTTCCATGCGCGCGCCC
>CAJWGI010000025.1 GCA_913031335.1 uncultured Anaerolineales bacterium
GTGCTGTTACGCTCATCGAGCTGCACGGTGGGGTTAGGCGCGCCGGAGTAACCCCGGCTCTTGCCCACCCCGCCGGCGGGTAGCTTGAGCAGCTCGCTCAGGTCGAGTTCCGGCTCGCCCTTGGCGCCTTTCAACTTCTGGCGCAACATGCGCGTGCGCCCGATCGCATCCTGCAGGCTGGTCAATCCGAGCACGGCCAAGCGCTCGCGCATGTCCTCGGCGACAAAGTGCATGAAAGCCATTATCTGTTCGGGGGTGCCGGCGAACTTTGCGCGCAAATCCTGCCGCTGCGTGGCTACGCCCACCGGACAGTTGTTGGTGTGGCAAGTGCGCGCCATCACGCAGCCCGCGGCGATGAGCGCGCTGGTGCCAAAGGAGAACTCGTCCGCGCCGAGCAGTGCCGCCATGAGCGCATCGCGCCCGGTGTAAAGGCCGCCATCGGCGCGGAGGCGCACGCGCCCGCGCAGGCCGGCGTTGATAAGCATACGCTGCGTTTCAGCCAGACCGATTTCCCAAGGGATGCCGACGTGTTTAATGGACGACCACGCCGCCGCGCCGGTGCCGCCGGAACTGCCTGAAATGACGACGACATCCGCCCCGGCCTTGGCTACGCCGCTGGCGATGGTGCCTACCCCAGCCTGCGCCACCAGTTTCACCGAGATTGTGGTGCACGGATTGACCTGGCGCAGGTCGAAGATGAGCTGGGCGAGGTCCTCGATGCTGTAAATGTCGTGGTGCGGCGGCGGAGAAATGAGAGCAACGCCGCGCTGCGCGTGGCGGATGGCGGCAATCTCGGCCGTCACCTTGTGACCGGGCAGGTGGCCGCCTTCGCCCGGCTTGGCACCCTGCGCCATTTTTATCTGCAATTCATCCGCTGCCATCAGGTAAAGCGGGGTGACGCCGAAGCGGCCGGATGCGATTTGCTTTGCGCGGCTATTGCGTTCGTCGCCGTAGCGTTCGGGGTGTTCTCCGCCCTCGCCTGAGTTGCTGCTGGCGCCCAGCCGGTTCATGGCCACCGCAAGCGTCTCGTGCGCCTCTGACGAGAGCGAGCCGTGCGACATCGCCGCGACCGAAAAGGTGCGCACGATTTCCTCGCGCGACTGGATTTGCTCTAACGCCAGCGGCGCGCGCGCGAGCGGTTGCGCAGTGAGCAGGTCGCGCACGTTTATCGGCGGGCGCAAGCGCACTGAATCTACGAACTGGCGGAAACGCGCGTAGCCGTCGGCGAAGTTCCCGTTCAGCGCGCCCGGAGTGCGCACCGCGCGGTGCAGTGTTTTCACCGTCTCGGGGGCGAACGCGTGCAATTCACCGCCGCGCTTGAATTTGTAATATCCGGGCGAGGGCAGCGCCGATTGCTCGCCATACGCGAGTACGTGCCACATCAGCGGGATGCGGGTAATGTCCGCCAGCGTGGCCCCGCCCAGATGCGCCGCTGTGCCGGGGAAATAGCGCTGCACCAATTCGTCGTCAAGGCCCACGCTCTCGAATATCTGTGCGCCGCAGTAAGCGTCCACCGTGCTGATGCCCATTTTGGACATTATGCGCAGCAACCCATTCTCGAACGCGGCGACAAGGTTCTGCCGCGCCCGGGCCGCATCGATCCTCTCCCGTAGCAGGGTGGGCACGACATCCAGCGCCAGGTGCGGGCAGACCGCGCTTGCGCCGTAGCCAATCAGCGTGGCGAGATGATGTACATTGCGCGGCTCACCGCTGTCCACAATCAGGCTGACGCTGGCGCGTAACCCGGCCTGCAGAAGGTCGTGATGCACGGCGCTGACGGCGAGCAGCGCGGGAAGCATCGTGCGCTCCGCGTCCACACCGCGGTCGCTGAGAACTAGAAGCTGGCATCCGGTGCTGACGGCCTCGCGTGCGGCTCGCTGCAGTTCCGTAAGGGTATCTGGCAGCCCCTCTGGGCCGCGGGACACGTCCCAGAGGGTGGAGAGTGTGCGCGCCGGAAGGCGGTTTTGTTGTTGCAGCGCCCGCAGTTCTGCGGGCAGCAGCACCGGGCTGCGCTGCTGCAACGGGCGCGTGTTCTGCGGGCCGTCCTCCAGAATGTTGCCGCGCGCGCCGAGACGCACGCGCAGAGACATGACCACGCGTTCGCGCAGCGGATCGATAGGCGGGTTGGTCACTTCCGCAAAGCGCTGGCGGAAAAAGTTGAAAAGCGGCCGTGGCTTTTCGCTCAGCACCGCCGGTGGGGTGTCGTCTCCCATCGAGCCGGTGGGCTCCTGTGCGTTCTCGCCCATGGGGCGCAACGCGTAAACCACATCGTCGCGCGTGTAGCCGAAGGCGAGCAGCAAGCGCTTGAGTGATGGCGCGGTGTCGCTTGCGGCGGTTTGCGGGCGTGGCCGGCGGCTCCGCTCCGCGGCGGCCGGCAGCCATTCGCAGTAAGGCTGCGCCTCGGCAAGTTCTGCCTTAATCTGAGAGTCGAGCTGCAGCTCGCCGCTGCGCGTGTCCACCGCCAGCATCTGGCCGGGACCGAGTTTGCCGATGCGCGTCAGTTCCTCCACCGGAAGCGGGATTGCGCCGAATTCCGAGCAGGCGTACACAATTCCGGAGCGGCTCTCTGCGAAGCGCAGTGGGCGCAGGCCGTTGCGGTCGAGGCTGGCCCCGACAAGCGCGCCGTCGCTGAAGATCACGGCGGCGGGCCCGTCCCATGGCTCCTGCAAGTGGGAGTGATAAGCGTAGAAATCGCGCACGGCCGGCTGCAACTCGGCCTGTTTTTCCCAAGCCATGGGCAGCAGCATGGCAAGTACGTGGCGTAGGTCGCGTCCGCCGCGGTGCAGCAGCTCGGCATAGTTGTCCAGCATGCCCGAATCGCTGCTGCGCAAGTCAATAACGGGCGAAAGGCTCTCGGGGTTGAAATCGGGTTCTGCCTGCATCAGCGCCGTGCGCGCCTGCGCCCAGACGATGTTGCCCTGAATCGTGTTGATTTCGCCGTTGTGGCAGAGAACGCGCAACGGTTGCGCGCGCTCCCACGAGGGCAGTGTGTTTGTGCTGTAACGCTGGTGAAAGACCACTGACGCGACGGTAAAATCCGCAGCGGTAAGGTCCGGGTAAAACGCGCTGATCTGCGGCGCGTGCAGCAGGCCCTTATAGACCACTGTGCGACTGGAGAGTGAGACCACATAGTCCGGCCACTCGTTTTGAGAAAACTGACGTTCAATCCCTTTTCGCGCTAGGAACAGCCTCCGCTCAAACTGTTCCGCGCTCACGCCCTGTGGACGCGCCAGAATGAGCTGGCGGATGAGCGGAATGCGTGCGCGCGCCTGTGCTCCTAGAACGTCCGGGTTGATGGGTGGTTTGCGCCAGGCCTCCAGTGAGATTCCCTGCCGGACAAGTGCCACCGTTATGGCCTTCTCGGCCAGCTGCGCCGAGGCCGGGCGCAGGAAAAATACGCCGACGGCCAGCCGATCGGCGGGGATTGACTTGCCCGTAAGTTGCGTTAGTTCACGCTCGAAGAAAGGCGCGGGTATTGGGGTGAGCACGCCGGCACCGTCACCGGTTTTGTTGTCGGCGTCCAGCCCGCCGCGATGTTTCAGGTTCACCAGCCCGGTAAGGCCTAGTCGCAGCATCTCCACGGAGGTGCGCCCATGTCGGTCCGCCACAAAGCCGATGCCGCACGCGCCGCGTTCGATGGCGCTTGCTAGAGGTAATTCTCTCCCGAGGAGGTGTTCAGTGCTCACGATTCTTTCCTGCTAATTTGCCGGAGCAATCGAGCAATCAATGCATAGGCATTTCTTTTTGCGCTGCGGACACAGGGTTGGCTACCATTTTATCACATTTGTTTCGCCTGCGACTGCGGTGGCGCTTACGGTACAATAACCACGAGTGGAACCTGATGCTCTCTGCTTTGATCGCCAGTGCGCTGCTGTTTGACTTCTTAAACGGGTTTCACGACAGCGCCAACCTGGTGGCGACTATGATTGCCTCGCGCGCGGTCTCGCCGCGACGCGCGCTGGCGCTCTCCGCTGCGGCCGAATTCGTGGGACCATTTCTCTTCGGTGTGGCGGTGGCCGTTACGGTGGGCAAGGGGCTGCTTGACCCGGACGCGGTCACGCTGCCGGTGGTGCTGGCAGCCGTGTGGGCCGCCATCGGCTGGAACCTGCTGACATGGTATTTCGGATTGCCGTCCTCCTCCTCGCACGCGCTGGTGGGTGGGCTGCTGGGGGCAGCGGTGCTGTCCGGCGGCTGGCGTGTAGTGCAGCTGCGCGGTCTGTTCACCGTGCTGCTGGCGCTTTTCTTTTCGCCGGTGTTGGGGCTTCTCGCCGGCTGGCTGATAATGCGCCTGGTGCTTTTTCTAGCGCGCGGGGCCACGCCGCGTATTAACACTGCATTTAAGCGCGGTCAGGTGTTGACCTCGATAGGGCTGGCGCTCAGCCACGGTAGCAATGACGCGCAGAAGACGATGGGCATCATAACGCTCGGGCTGGTGGTCTCAGGGGCGGTGGATTCATTCAGCGTGCCACTCTGGGTGGTGGTGGCCAGCGCAGGCGCAATCGCGCTCGGAATCGCAAGTGGCGGCTGGCGTCTTATACGCACGCTGGGCGTGCGCATCTACCAAATCCGGCCGGTTCACGGTTTTAGCTCGCAAATCAGCGCGGCCGGGGTGATAATGGCCGCGGCGCTGGCGGGCGGCCCGGTCAGCACCACTCATGTGGTCAGTTCGGCTATCATGGGGGTCGGCGGAGCGGAGCACCCCGAGCGCGTGCGCTGGGGCGTGGCCGCTGAGATGGTGCGCGCCTGGTTGCTCACCATTCCCGCCACCGCTGCCGTCAGCGCGTTGCTGCTGCTGGCGTGGCGCACAATAAACAGCTAAGGAGGCTCAATGGGTTTTTTCAAACGCTCAAAAAAGAAGCAGCGCGACAGCATGGTGGAGTTGCTAATCCGGCAAGCGGAGTTCACCCACCAGGGATTGCAACTGCTGCAATCCTATACCCGCGATCCACAACCGGAAACTGCTCAGCAGCTTCGTTCGGTCGAAAAGGATGCCGATGAGGTGCGGCGCATGCTGATTGATGAGCTCAACCGCAACTTCATCACCCCGCTGGACCGCGAGGACATTTTCGCGCTATCGCGCGCGGTGGACGACGTGGTCGATTACGCCGACACCACCCTGGACGAAATGGTGCTGCTTGGCATTGAGCCGACCCCGTTTCTGGAGCGTATGGCCTCGCTGCTGACCGATGCGGCGGCGGAGATTCATAAAGGAGTGCTGCGCCTGCAGGACCGCCCCAGCGTGGCCAACGAACACGCCATGCGCGCCAAAGCGCTGGAGAACCGCGTCGAGCGCATCTATCGCGAGGCCATCGCCGACCTTTTCAGTAGGCCGCGCGATCTCGACCATGTGGTGGAAATGCTCAAGTTGCGCGAGATTTACCGCCACCTCTCTAACGCGGCCGACCGTGGCGACGAAGCCGCGAACGTGATTGCCGATATCGTGGTGAAGAAGGTCTGAGAGCGCGGCGGTTCAGGCCGCCGCGCGCACCACTTCCGCCAGCCGCTCAACGCCCGCGCGCAGCTGCTGCGGGGTGAGCGCGCAAAAAGGCAGGCGCAGGAACCGTTCTCCGCCCCCATTGGCGAAGAAACCGCGCCCGTCGGCCAGTGTCAGGTTGACCTCGGTCGCGCGCGAGCGCACGCTCATAGTGGTGACGCCCTCTGGCAGGGTGAGCGAGAGGAAGAAACCGCCGTCCGGGCGGGTGGGTTCGGCCTCCGGCAGGTATTCGTCCAGGGCTGCCAGGGTGGCCTGCAGCCGCGGCGCGTAGAGTTTTTTCAGCTTTTCAATCTGCGGCTGCAACTGGCCGGCGCGGCAGAATTCGTACACGCTCCCATGCGCGAGCAACCCGGGCGTAATGTAGGTGTTCTCCGCCTCTTCGGCCATTTCGCGCAGCAATTGCTGCGGGCCAATCGCATACCCGAGGCGCGGGCCCGGCCCGATTAGTTTGCTGAAGGATGATAGCTGCAGTACCTGCTCGGGGGCCAATTCGCGCAGGGTGGGCTGCGCCTCGCCGCGGTAACGCAGCTCGCGGTAGGGCGAATCCTCCAGCAGCATGAATCCGTGCTCGCGCGCGAGCGCTACCAGCTGCCGCCGTTTCTCCCCGGAGCAGGTGGCTCCGGCCGGGTTCTGGAAATCGGGGATGAGATAAAAGAAGCACGGCCGGTGTTTGCGCAGCGCGGCCTGCAGCGCGCCGATGTCCGGACCATCGGCTTGGAGCGGAATGGAGATAATCTCCGCACCGTGCTTGCGTAAGATGGTGATGGTGCGGTCGTACGTGGGCGCCTCGACGAAAACGGTGCGCGCTTCCGCCGACAGCAACAGTGCGCAGATGAACTCGATTATCTGCAGCGAGCCGTTCGAGCAGAGCACGTTCTCGGCCTGCGCGCCGTGCCATTCGGCGAGCCACTCGCGCAGCGGCTGGAAGCCGAATGCTGAGCCGTATTGCAGGATGGTGTCTCCGTGCGCGCGGATGACTTCCTGCGCGGCAGCAGCCATCTCATCCTTCGGAAAAGATTCTGTGGCGGGCACGCCGCGCGTGAAAACAATCGCTTCGTTTGTGCTCATGTCTGCTCCTCGCTATTCAGTTTGCAACTGTGCATGAAGCGCGCGCAGGCCTAGCGCGTAAGAATCGGCCCCGAATCCGGATATGCTCCCCACACAGACCGGAGCGAGCAGCGATTCACGCCGGAAGGATTCGCGCGCGTGGATATTGGAAAGGTGTACCTCCACGACCGACAGCTCTACCGCGGCGATGGCGTCGCGCAGCGCTACCGAGGTATGCGTGAATGCGCCCGGGTTGAAGATCACCCCGTCGGCCCACTCGCGCGCGGCGTGCAGCGCCTCGATGAGCGTCTCCTCGCTGTTGGATTGCAGCGCCCGCGTCTCCATGCCCAGCTCAGCCGCCAGCGCGGTCAGACCGGCGTTGATTTCTTCCAGAGTCTTGCTGCCGTAAATCTCCGACTCGCGCGCGCCGAGCAGGTTCAGGTTTGGGCCGTGCAAAACAAGGATTTTCGATGTCATCATGTCAGCCTTTTGGCGTTCACGCGACGGCTTCCGCGATGACTGCTTCGAGCAGCTCTGCTTCCACCGTCAGGCCGTATTCTACCGCACCGATGGCGGTTAGCAAGGCGAAGGTGAGTTCGCCGGCGCGCTTCTTTTTGTCGCTTGCCATCAAGGCGCGGATGCGCTCCGCGGGCAGCTCCGGGCAGCCGGTGGGCAGCCCGAGCGTCAGCAGCTGCGCCTCCACCTGCTTGGACAGGCCCGCTGATGCCAGTCCGCTGCGCTCGGCAAGGCGCGTCTCGGCCAGCAGCCCAATGGCGATGGCCTCGCCGTGGCGCATCGCGAAATCGCTAGCGGCTTCGATTCCATGGCCAATGGTGTGGCCCAGATTCAGCTTGGCGCGCTCGCCTTGTTCATGCGGGTCACGCTGCACGATTTCGATTTTGACCACCAGCGCGCGCTGTACCAACTCGCGCGAGAGCGGTAGCGCTTGCGGGCCGAGCGCGGCGAAGAGTTCCTCATCGGCGATGAGGCCGTGCTTGAGCACCTCCGCCATTCCGGAAGTGTATTCTTCGCGGGGCAGCGTTGTCAGCAGCTCGGGGTCGGCCAGCACCAGCGCGGGCGGGTGGAAGGCGCCCACTAGGTTTTTGCCCTGCGGCAAATCCACGCCCACCTTGCCGCCGATGCTGGCATCTACCATTGCCAGCAGGGTGGACGGCACGTTCACCCAGCGCACGCCGCGCATGAAAGTGGCCGCCGCGAATCCGGCCAGATCGCCAATCACCCCACCGCCGACTGCCAGAATCAGGCTGTGGCGGTCGAGGCCGTGTTGCAGGAAGGCGTCGTAAAGTTCGCGCGCCGAGGCGAGCGTCTTTTGCGCCTCCCCGGCCGGGATGCTCACCAGCGGAGCACCGAACTGCTCGCCAAGCGCCGCAGCCCACAACGGGCCGACGTTGGAATCGGTGACGACAACGGCGGGATGCGGCAGCCCGTGTTCGCGCAGCAGGCGCGGCAGATACAGCCGCGCGCTCTCGCCCAGCACAACGGGATAGCCACCAGCGGGTGTCTGCACCGTGCTGCGCCATGGCATCAGTTCGGAGACGATGCGCTCGGCGGCGGCCTGCGGCGTGAGAGCGTCGGTGTGCAACTGCAGCGCGAAAGAATCATAATGGGTGGCGCGTTCACGCAGCAGTGCGCGCAGCGCGAAACCGTCTTTCTCCCCGTCCTGCAATAATGGGCGTCCGCTCTCAGCGCCCAGCCGCGCGCGGATGCTTTCCTCGGTGGCGCGCAGGCAGATTACCGGCCCGGCAGCGGCGGTCAGCGCGCGATTGTCGTCGTCGAGCAGCGCGCCGCCGCCCAGCGCAATCACGTGCCTATCCTGCGCGGCGGCCTGCACCACAGCATCGCGCTCCAGCGCGCGGAAGGCAGCCTCGCCCTGCTGCGCGAATATGTCGGGAATTGATTTCCCCGCGCGCGCGACGATTCCCTCGTCTATGTCAACAAAGTCGTATTCCAGCATCTCGGCGCACAACCGTCCGATGGTGGTTTTGCCCGCGCCCGGCGGGCCGGTGAGGATGAAGTTCATGGTTTTCAGGTGATGATTGACGCTTTCGGCGTTTCTTCATGCACTCATGCACGCCCACAGCAATGCCGGTCACTCATTCCACTCCGCGCCCGGAGCCGTATCCAACAGACTACCAGAAAACGTGCTCCTGCGCTTCCATGGGCAAATCGTCAAGGGTGGCGGCGCGCAGCGATGCAAAGCGCGGCTTCATCTCCGCCAGCGAGTCACCGCCTAGTTTGCGCAGCAATTCATCCGCCAGCACGTAGGCCACCATCGCCTCGCCGACCACGGCCGCGCGCGGCACGGCGCAGAAATCTGAGCGCTCGTATGTGGTCGGGGCGGGTTGGGCGAGGGCAAGGTCCACGGTCTGAAGCGGGTTGAGCGTAGTGCTGAGCGGCTTCATGGCGGCGCGCAGCAGCAGCGGTTGCCCGGTGGTGACGCCGCCCTCGGTGCCGCCGGCGCGGTTGGTGCGCCGCGTCACCCGTTCGTCTTCCAGAAATATCTCGTCGTGCACCTCGGTGCCGGGTTTGCGCGCGTTTTCAAAAGCCGTGCCGACCTCCACGCCCTTGATGGCGTGGATGCTGAGCAGCGCCTGCGCCAGCCGCCCTTCGATTTTACGGTCCCAGTGCACGTGCGAGCCCAGCCCGGGCGGTACGCCCAGCGCCATCACCTCGAACACGCCGCCGAGCGTGTCTCTGGCTTCCATCGCCTCGCGGATGTGCGCGCGCATGGCCTCGGCCGCCTTGGGGTTCGGGCAGCGCACGTCGCATTCATCCGCGCGCGCGGCGCGCTCCTCGATGGAGACGTCGCTGAGGTCGGCGGTCACGCTCCCGATTTCGGTCACGTAGCTGCCCACGCTGACGCCGAACTCGGCCAGCAATTTGCGGCAGACGGCCGCGGCCGCCACCCGCGCAGTGGTCTCGCGCGCAGAGGCGCGCTCTAGGCTGAAGCGCAGGTCGCGGTAACCGTATTTGACCGCGCCGGTCAGGTCGGCGTGGCCGGGGCGCGGCGTGGTCAGCGGCGGCACGGCCTTTCCTTGCCACTTCACGTGGTCAAGGTTGCGCACCTGCAGGCAGATGGGCGCGCCGATCGTGTGGCCGTGCATCACCCCGCCGAGGATTTGCACGCGGTCTTTTTCGATTTTCATGCGCCCGCCGCTGCCAAAACCTTTCTGACGGCGGGCAAGATCGGGGTCGATGTCTTCCGC
>CAJWGI010000026.1 GCA_913031335.1 uncultured Anaerolineales bacterium
ATTTCGGGAGCATCCCAGGCCGGGTCGATGACCACACAGTCGTCGCAATCATCATCAGCGATGACGAAGCAATTGGTGACCACCGGTCCGAGGGGCATTTTTTCAATCTTCAACATGGTTCTTTCGGGCTTCCAGTGCGCTCTGTTCGCCGGGACGGCGCGGGGGATTATACCAGCGCAGCGGCAGGGCGGCCGTGAGATTCGGGTTCGGTCGTAACTGGCTGCGCGGATTGCTCTGGGCGCTTGCGGCGGCGGCGTGGATTGCGGTTCTCTCTCTGCCCGCGCTGGGGCTGCTGCTGGCGGTGCGCGGCGAGTTGAGCTGGCAGCCGGGAGAGAATCGGGCGTATCGCCTCTGGCTGGTGATGGAGAAAGAGGAGCGCGGGCTGGGATGGGAGGTCAGGCGCGCGGTCTCTCGCAGCATGGAGAGCGTGTGCCTGCAGACCACCGTGGGCTTCTGGCTGTGGCGTGGGCAGGGTCAGCAGACCGGGTCCAGTTTTTGTGAGTGCTACCGGCAGCGTCATGGCGCGGAAATGGAGTATCTGGGAGCGTGCGCTGAAATTGAACCCGGCTAGAATCAGGCGTTTTCCTTCTCCGCTTTGGCCCTGTTTATTACGTCCTGCTCCAGATGGGAGGGCACCTGCTCGTGGCGCAGGTATTTCAATGAAAACACGCCGCGGCCCTGGGTGATGGAGCGCAGGTCGGTCACATAGTGTTGAACTTCCGCCAGCGGCACCTCGGCAGTGACGACGCTTTTGCCTCTGCCGGAATCCATGCCCTGCACTCGGGCGCGGCGGCTGTTCAGGTCGCTCATCACGTCTCCCATGTTGCCTTCGGGGACGGTGATATCTATCAACATGATGGGCTCGAGCAGTACTGGGCCAGCAACCGAAACAGCCTGCTTGAAAGCCTCGCGCGCGGCGATTTCAAATGCAATTGGCTTTGAATCTACCGGGTGTTCCTTCCCATCTGTGATTGCCACGAACACCTTTTCCATCGGGAAACCGGCGATGGCCCCATCGCTCATCACGCCGCGGATTCCTTTTTCGATTGCGGGCATGTAGTTTGACGAGATTGAACCGCCGAAGACCTCACTCTTAAAGCGGAAATCCTCATCGCCGTCGGGCTCCATGTTCGCCTCGGTGAGCGGCTCGATGCGCATGTGCACTTCGCCGAATTGGCCCGCGCCGCCGGTCTGTTTCTTGTGGCGATACTGGCTGCTGCCGGCGCCGGTGATGGTCTCTCGGTACGGCACTTTCGGCGTGCTGGTGTCCAGCGCGGTGCCGAATTTGTTCTCCGCGCGGCGCAACGCTATCTCGATGTGTTGGTCGCCCATCCCTTCCAGAATGGTCTGCTTTGTGGCCGCTTCATTGTGGTGTCCAAGGGTGGGGTCCTCCTCGCACAGGCGCGAAAGTGTGGGGCCCATCTTGGCAGAATCAGCTTGCGTACGCGGGTGCACGGCCACGGCGAACAATTTCTCCGGGAACTGCGCCGCGGGGAACCGCAGTGCATGCCCCTTGTCCCCAAGCGAGTCTCCGGTTACCGTGTCGCCCAGTTTGGGGATTGTGCCCAGATCGCCCGCATGCAAGCGCTTTACCGGAATCTGTTCTTTGCCGCGCATCACATGCAGCGTGCCAATGCGCTCATCGGTCTTGCGGGTGTGATTGTGAATGCGGCTGTCCGATTCCAACACGCCGGACATCACGCGCAGATAAGTCAGTCTGCCGACGAACGGATCGGCGGTGGTCTTGAAGGCGAAGACTGCTTGCGGGCCGGAATCCTTGGTCTCTATTTGCTCGCCTCCGGCGCCGGCCTCGGCGGAGACGGCCGGGCGCTCCGCGGGCGACGGGAAGTAGCGCGAAATGCCCAGCAGCAATGCGGCGATACCGATTTCCTCGGTGGCAGAGGCTACCAGGACCGGAGCGCAGCTTCCCGCTAGAACCGCCTCTTTGAAGCCGTGCTCAATCTCATCTGGGCTTAGCGCTTCACCCTCAAGGTAGCGCATCAAAAGCTCATCGTCCCCCTCGGCGGCGGCCTCTTCAAGCTCCACGCGCGCGGCGGCCACGGCGTCTTCGTATTCAGCCGGGACTTCCTCGGTCTCTGCGCCTGCGCCGGGTCGGGCCCGCTGTGAAAGCAGGCCGATGACTCCCTTGAAGTCGGATCGCTCGCCCCACGGCAATGCGACCGGGATGAGTTTCTTGTCGGAGGCAAGTTGCTGCACAGAGGCGAGCGCTTTTTGGAAATTGGCGTTATCGCGATCTAATTTGTTTATGACCACGAAGCGGGGCAGATTGTGCTCGTCACAGTAATCCCACACCAACTCTGTGCCCACTTCCACGCCGGCGACCGCGTCAATCATCACAATGGCCGCATCTGCCACCTGCAGCGCCGATTTGACCTCGCCGACAAAATCGGTGAAACCGGGAGTATCCAGCAAATTAATCTTGTGCTCTTCGTACTCGCAGGCCACCAGCGCGGTGCTGATGGACATTTTGCGGTTGCGCTCTTCGTCCTCAAAGTCGGCCACGGTGGAGCCATCCTCCACCCGCCCCAGGCGCGTGGTGGCGCCGCTGGTGTGCAGCATTGCCTCCACCAGCGAGGTCTTCCCCGACCCGCCGTGCCCGACAAGGACAACATTGCGGATGCGATCGGTCGTATGTTCTTTCATCAGATGCTTCGTCAACCTCCTTCGCGGAAAAAGCGCCACACAGTGGCCCGCGGGCAAATGGGCCTGTTGGCGCAGGTGCGCATTGTAACGGAGGGTTGGGACGTTGTCAAAGCGTGTTAGAATCTGACGATGAAAGGATTGGTTTTTTCCGAAAGATGCTTTTCAGGTAATGCCCGGCCGGTCCTTGAAATCGCCGCCACGTCCAGCCAACCGCAGCGCAAATTTCATGCCTTGACTCCCCTTCCAATTGCCCGGCGCTGCGTCGGCGCAGCGCGATGAACCGCGTCTTATTCCTTTTCCTCGATGGGGTGGGACTAGGCGCGGACGACCCGGCCACAAACCCGTTCGCGCGGGCGCGCATGCCTAACCTGAAAGAGATGCTGGATGGGCACAGGCTGCTGGCCGATTTGCCCGCGTTCTCAACTGAGCGGGTTTCGTTTGTGCCCACCGATGCCTGTCTGAGCGTTGCGGGCATGCCGCAATCTGCTAGCGGGCAGGCCGCAATCCTGACCGGAATTAACGTGCCCCGCCGCATCGGCAAGCACTGGGGCCCGAAACCGAACGCGGAGATTAAAACCCTGCTGCAGGAGGATAATCTCTTCAAGCGCCTGCGAAATCAGGGCTGCTCGGTGCGGCTGGCGAACGCTTATCCGCCCGTTTTCCTGCAACGGATTGAATCGGGCCGGCGTGCACTTTCCGCCATTCAACTGGCGGTTGAAGCGGCGGGCGTGAACCTGTGTACCGAAGCGGACTTGCGCGACGGGCGCGCGTTCGCGGCCGATTTTACCGGCGAGGCCTGGCGCTCGCAGCTGGATTTTGAAGACACGCCCGTTCTTTCGCCGGACGAGGCCGGGCGAGGCCTGGTGCACGCCGCGCACGAACATAGGTTGCTTTTTTTTGACCACTGGCTCACTGATGTGGTTGGGCACCGTGGCAGCATGGATGAAGCCGTCGCACTACTGGAGCGCTTGGACGTGGCACTGGGGGGCATTCTGAGCGCATGGCGCACGGACGGCGGTTTGCTCTTCATCACCTCCGACCATGGCAACCTGGAGGACAAAAGCACGCGCCGGCACACGCGCAATCCGGTTCCGCTGCTGATTTTGGGCAAAGGGCACCGGCAGGTCGCCGCTCAGATAGCAGATCTAGGCGACATCACGCCGGCGCTGCTCGCTTATCTGGCGAGGTGATTCAGGCGCTGCGCAGCTCGGCGTCGATGTCCCGCTTAAGGCGCTTCACGATCTTGTTGCGCAACCGGGCTGCATCCTTGTCCATCAGCGTCTTTTCGTCGGACTGAAAGGTGAGCCGATACGCTAGGCTCTTCTTGCCGGCGCCGAGCTGCGCGCCGCGGAATACATCGAAAAGCTGCACCTGTGCCAGCCGCTCTCCTCCGGTCTGCGCAATCAGCTCCGTGACCTCGCTCGCTGGCGTGGTCTCGTCCACAATCAGGGCAATGTCCTCGACGATTGCGGGAAAGCGGGGCACCGGTTTTGTGGAGTGGTGGTCGGGCAGGATGGGCAACAGTGCCTCTAGGTCGAAATCAGCTGCCAGTACGGGGTATTCTGTCAACGCAAATGCGGCGCTGACGTGGGGGTGCAGCTCGCCAAAGAACCCTACCGGGCTGCCCGCGAGCAACAGCGCTGCCGTTGCGCCGGGCCGGAAGGATGGATGCTCGCTCGGCTGCACGCTAACATCATCCAGATGGACGGCATCGATCAGCGTATCCACTAGCCCCTTCAGGTCGAAATAATCCACTGGGCTGCGCTCCCGGTCAGTCCAACTTAACGCTGACCGCGACCCGCTCAGCACTACTACCAGTCTGCGGGGCTCGCGCGGGAGGGCGGGCTGCTCATCGGTCGAAGCCGATTTGGGAAGATATACCGGGCCGATTTCGAACAGAGCCAGCCGCTGTTGATAACGGGCGTTGCTTTCGGCGCATTCCAGCACGCTCGCCAGCAGTGAGCGGCGCATGGCGGCGCGTTCGGGGGCGACCGGGTTGCTCAAGGTGACGTAATCGCCCGTAGCGGTGGCGAGCGTGCGCTGCTCCAGTTCGGGCGAGGAGAGTCGATAGGTGATCACTTCCTGCAGGCCAAGATTGACGAGAACATCGCGCATGCGCTCTTCTGTTTCCAGCGCGAGATTGCTATGTTGCGGCGGGGTGGTGTCGGAGATTTGCGTTTCGGGAATGCGCTCGAAACCGTAGATGCGCGCGATTTCCTCCAGCAAATCGGCGATGCCGACTGCGCCGACACCGATATCCAGCCGGTGCTCGGGTACGGTTACGTGCAGCACCGCGCCTTCCTTCTCCACGCGGAATTCAAGCGCAGTGAGGATGCGCACCACTTCGTCCGGCGGAATGGTGATGCCAAGGTTGCGGTCGATTTCGGCCAGCGGCAGTTCCACTACCACCGGCGGGAATGGGCGCGGATACTCGTCGGCAAGTTCTCGTGCGATGCGCCCGCCTCCGAGTTCGCGCATCAGCTCGGCCGCGCGGCGATTGGCACGCGGCGCGATGGCGGGATGAACCCCGCGACTAAAGCGATATCCGGCCTGCGATGATTGCAGCTGCTGCGCGTGTACCGACCGGCGGATGTTGATTAAATCCCAGCTGGCTACCTCCAGGAGCACGTTTGTGGTCGTGGGTGAGACCTCCGATTCGCCTCCGCCCATTATGCCGCCAATGGAGAGCACCCCGACCGTGTCTGCCACCAGGATGGTGAAGCCATCCAGCGCGCGCCCAACGCCATCCAGAGTGGTCAGTTTTTCTGCCGGTTCCGGAAGTCGCGTGATGATGGTCGGGGTCTTTCCGCTGGCGCGCCGGCACAGCACGTCATAATCGAAGGCGTGCAACGGCTGGCCGGTTTCCAGCATCACATAGTTGGTCACATCGACAATGTTGTTTATCGGGCGCATTCCCGCCAACCGCAGCCGGCGCTGCAGCCAGTATGGGGATGGCGCGATGGTGACATTCTCGATTAGCGTCGTGGTGAAGCGCGGGTTCAGCTTGGGCTCGTGGATGTCGATGTTCGGCAGCGGCAACGCGCTGCTTTTTGACGACTTGACCTTCATTTTCCAGGACGGCGGGCGCAGGCTTGCTCCGGTGAGGGCTGCCACCTCTCGCGCTACGCCGATCACACTGGCGTTGCGGGCCATGTTGGGCGTGATGGCGATATCGAAGACTACGTCACCGATGTAATCTGCCAGCGGGGTGCCAGCCGGGGGCGCATCGGGATCGAAGATGATGACGCCCTCGTGCTCGTCAGAAATACCCAACTCTTTCTCCGAGCAAGCCATGGAATATGATTCCACGCCCCGTATTTTCGCGCGCTTGATTCTGGTGACCTCGCGACCGGGCTTGTGCCCGTCGTACAGGCGCGCGCCCTCGCGCGCGTATGCCACCTTCACCGGGGCGGGCAACGTGCCGCTCCCCTTGAACGGGAAGAGATTCGGCGCTCCGGTCAGCACTGTGTGTACGCGTTCGCCATCATTCAGCTGCGCCAACACCAGGCGGTCGGCGTTCGGGTGCGGCTCAACTGCAGTGATGTCAGCGACGACGAAATGCTCTCGATCCCATGCGAGGCCGGTGATTTTGGTCTGCTGCCGTTCCTGCTGTGGCTGTGGCAGACCGATGTATTCCATCGCCTCTACCTCCAGGCCGGCGAAAGTCAGCAGGTGCGCGAGTTCGTGCGGAGGCCGCGCGATTTCAACGTATTCCTTCAGCCAGCTCAGGGGGACTTTCATCGTTTAGTAGCCCGGGAGGTAGTTGAAGGTGGGAATGTTGAAGGTTGAATGTTTGCCTCGCTGCTCGGAAAGGTCATCCCAAAACCTCATATCAAAACTGCTCCAGAAAGCGCAGGTCATTGCCCCAGAAGTAGCGGATGTCCTCGATGCCGTACTTGAGCATGGCGATGCGTTCCGGGCCCATGCCGAAGGCGAAGCCGGTGAATTCGCGCGGGTCGTAGCCACCGTTTTGCAGCACGGTTGGATGCACCATGCCGCAACCCAATATTTCCAGCCAACCAGTGTGCTTACAAACCGAGCATCCATCGCCGGAACACAGGAAGCACTCAATGTCCATTTCCGCACTAGGCTCGGTGAAGGGGAAATGTGAGGCGCGAAAGCGCGTGCCTGTACTCGCGCCAAACATGCGCCGGGCAAAATCGCTGAGCGTGCCTTTCAGGTCGGTGAAGCGGATGTTCTTGCCGACGGCCAATCCTTCGACCTGGTTAAATTGGATCTCGGAGCGGGCGGTAATCTGCTCATAGCGATAGCACATTCCCGGCAAAATCACGCGAATCGGCTCTGGACAGTACTCGCGCATGGCGTGGATTTGTCCCGGAGAAGTGTGCGTGCGCAGGATGACGCCCGGTGTATCTGCGTGAAATGTGTCCCACATATCCCGCGCCGGATGATGCGCGGGGATGTTGAGTAATTCGAAGTTATATTCATCGGTCTCCACATCGGGCGAGCGGTAAACCTGAAAGCCCATCTCCGCCCAGATTGCATAGATGCGGCGCAGGGTTTGCGTGGCGATGTGCAGCCGCCCGCGCTGCACCGGTCTGCCGGGAAGGGTTACGTCCAGCACCGCGGCCGGGGTTGCGTCGAGTTCGGCTCGGCGAAGTTCATCGGCGCGCTGCTGGCAGGCTGCCTTCAGAGAGCGGCGGATTTCATTGGCGCGGCGGCCGATGTCTGGGCGTTCCGCAGCTGGAAGGCTGCCCAAGCTGCCCAGAGCCTGCATCAGTGCGCTTTCCTTCCCCAAATGCCGGGAGCGCCACTCTTTCAGGGCAGTGCTGTCAGCTGCGCGCTGCAGTTCAGAAAGCGCCTGCTGTTTGTTTTTGTGCAGCAACTCGAGCATTATTATCTCCGCTAGGTGCTGTGGCGTCGCCCCTGAAAAAAGCAATCCCGCCCCGAAAAGAAGGGACGGGAACACTGATTCCCGCGGTACCACCCTGCTTGGTCTCTCATGCTGAGACCCGCTTCATTGGGCCGATGAGGCCTGATTGCCCTGCTAACGCGAGGGTCGCGGCGCGGAAAAATGGACATTCAGGCCGGAGCCCGAATGTAGTTCCACCGCGCGGCTCGAGAGTGAATTTCCACCGGATGCTTCCGTGGCTGGCTTCCAGTCTGTGGCCGGCCGTCCCTGTCGGCGTGGCTCCAGTGTACTTAGCTCTGTCGTTGCCGTTGGTTTATTCTCTCGCGAAGATTATCTCAAATTGAGGGCGCTTGTCAAGACGTGCGGCTTGCGCGCGGTATACTTGACTGCGAAAATGGTGGCTCGTATGCGGCGCCGGTGAATATGCATTTTATGGAGGTGTTCCAATGCGCGACTCAAGATTGAAGGTTGTGGCCATAATGCTGGGCATACTGGTGTTCGTGCTCGCGGGAGGTTGGTTATACCTGCGCTCCAGTTTGCCCAAGACCAGCGGGGCGGTCTCGCTTGCCGGGCTGGATGGGCAGGTGGAGATTGTGCGCGATGCGGACGGTGTGCCGCACATTTTCGCCTCCACCGACAACGACGCTTTTTTCGCCTTAGGCTATGTGCATGCTCAGGACCGCCTATGGCAGATGGAATTTCAGCGGCGTACTGGCGCCGGGCGCCTGAGCGAGATATTGGGTGAGGCTACTCTGGACGTGGACAAATTCCTGCGCACGCTGGGCACGTATCGCGCGAGCGAAAGCGCCTGGCCCGCGCTCAGCATGCAGACCAAACTCGCGGTGGAAGCGTATGTCGCCGGCATCAACGCGTGGATTGGGGAGGGGCGTACGCTGCCGATCGAATTCCTGATTCTGGGGGTGAAGCCGGAGCCATGGACTGTATATGATTCCATGGTGTGGTCAAAGATGATGATGTGGGACCTTGGCGGGAACTGGGATGATGAGCTGCTGCGCACGCTGCTACTATCAGCCGTAGGCCGAGAACGCGCCGCCGAACTGATGCCGGGCTATCCAGTCAGGGCGACCACTATTCTGGCTGCCGACACCGCCGGTTCATTGTTGGCGCTGGACGCTTTCCTGACGGACAGTTTGCAGCTCGGCGGTCTTGATGTGGGCAGCAATAACTGGGTCATTGGTGGCGGCCGCACCGAAAGTGGGCAGCCACTGCTGGCAAACGATCCGCATCTGGGAGCGAGCATTCCCTCTATCTGGTATCTGGTTGAGCTGCAGGGGGACAGGTTGCACGTGACGGGCGCTACTTTTCCAGGCATGCCCATTATTCCCATTGGTCACAACGATAACATCGCCTGGGGGATGACCAACCTGGGACCGGACGTGCAGGACTTGTATATCGAGCGCATCAACCCACAACACCCGAACCAATATGAGGTCGATGGCGAGTGGGTTGACATGACCATTGTGGCGGAGGAAATAGTGGTCAAGGGTGAAGAGGAAGCGCTGCTATACGCTGCGCGCAGCACCCGCCACGGGCCACTAATCAGCGACGTTTCCGGCAAGGCCGCCGCCCCGTTGGCGCTGCGCTGGACGGCTCTGGACAGCGCGGACACCACCGCGGTTGCATTCTTCGACATGGCCTATGCCGCCAACTGGGAGGAATTCACGGCGGCGCTGCAGGATTATGTTGCGCCCAGTCAGAACATAGTCTACGCGGACCGGGAGGGCAACATCGGCTATTACGGGCCCGGGCGCATCCCAATTCGCGCGAAGGGTGATGGCACCGCGCCGGTTCCGGGCTGGGACAGCGACTACGAGTGGCAGGGCTGGATCCCTTTTGATGAATTGCCGCACGCTTTCAATCCGCCCGAGGGGTACATTGTCACTGCCAACAATAAAGTGGTGGCGGATGATTATCCCTATTTTATTTCCAGCAGCTGGGCGCCGCCCTATCGGGCCGAACGGGTTGTCGAATTGGTCGAGCAAATGAGCGCCGGTGGCCGCAAGCTCTCACGCGGGGACATGATCGCGATACAGGGCGACCAGGTGAGCCGGCAG
>CAJWGI010000027.1 GCA_913031335.1 uncultured Anaerolineales bacterium
CGTTCCCACCATAACGCAGGATTATGGCGTGCTTGCAGAAGGACAATTGCTGCCGGAGCGCCACATTGATCTGGCATTTGGGATAGCTGGAAGAGTGACCGAGCTGCTGGTGCAGGAGGGGGAAATGGTCACATCCGGGCAGCCGATTGCCCGCCTGGACAACCGCCCCCGCTTGCAGGCCGCGTATGCGCAGGCATCGACGAATATCGAACAGGCTGCCGCAACGTTGCAACAGACGGAACTGGCGCTGGAGCAAGCCAACGCCAGCATCCAGCAAGCGGAATATAATCTTGAGCAGGCCGAGGCCGAAACGCAGCAGGCGGAATATAATCTTGAGCAGGCCGAGGCCGAAACGCAGCAGGCGGAATACAGTCTTTCGCAAGCACAACTGGAAGGCCCGCAAATAGCGCTCGAACGCGCGCAGGCCGCGCTGGAAACCATCGACGCGCAACAGCAGCTGGATGCGCTGCACGACGCCGCTACCCTTACGCCGGCGCGAATCGAAAGTGAGATTCAGCAGGCGTTGACGCAGCTGCAAACCGCCGAAGACGCTCTGCCGGTCGTTGACCAGCCTGATGAGCAGTATTACGAGCATCAGGTACAGCAAGCGGAAAACGCCCTTGAGCAACTGCAACACAGCACCACAATTGTTGATATCGGCGCACTGACCGATGCCGTGGATAGCGCCGAAGACCGCGTTGATGACGAAAAGGAATTCCTGGACAAAGTGGAAAAGGCAGTCGAAGGTTGCCAGGTAGATGTGGAAACTGACACCCACACGAAGCTGGAGTTCAGCGAGCAATTGACGTACAGAAGTGAGATTTATGAGACCGGGACGGTGTACGACGTGCTGAACTGGATTGCCGACGATTTGCTTGACGACTACGCCTCCGTCGTCAGCAAGGCCACATTGACGTGCGACGTGGAGCGCAAGATCACCACCGACGGCCGCACCGTCACTCTGGCGGACGCACAGGACGATTACAACGACATTGTCACTCAATACGACGAGGCCGTGGTGCAGCTGGAAAAAGCGCGCTTACAAAACCAGAAATCAATCCGCGCCGCGCAGATGGACCTAGCGAGGGCGCAGCGCAATCTGGAGTGGGCGCAGAGCGGGCAGTACAGCCGGGAGGGCATTCTGGCCGCGGCCGGACAATCCGCGGACGACCCGGCCCCACCCCAATCTGTCTCGCTGGCACAGCAGCAGTTGCAGGGTGATATCACCCTGGCGCAGGCGCAGCTGGATGACGCACGCAAACGTTTGAGCGAACTGCAGGACGGCATCGACCCGGACGCAAAGGAGCTTGCCAAGGCGCGGCTCGCGCAGGCGCAGGCGCACGCAGCTTACGCTGACACGCAGGCAAAACAGATTGAGTTGCGCGTGGAGCAGGCAATATTGGCGCTGCAGATCGCGGGCGTGCAACAGCAATCCGCCGCAGTCGCGGTGGAGGTGGCGCGCTTGCAGCAGCAATCCGCCGCAGTCGCGGTGGAGGTGGCGCGCTTGCAGCAGGACTCCGCTGCAGCAGCAATGGAGTCAGCGCGCGCACATGAGCGCTCCGCCCTAGCAGCGCTGGAAGCCGCCGAGGCCGACCTCGCCCGCAACGAGCTGCGCGCGCCGTGGTCCGGAGTGGTGGCAGATTTGCCGCTGAAAGTGGACGCCTACGTACAGCCCGGCCAGCCGGTGGCCACCCTTGCCGATTTCTCCAGCTGGAAAGTGGAGACCGACAATCTGACGGAAATCGAAGTGCCGGAAGTTTCCCTCGGCCAGAAGGTCAGCATCACCCCGGACGCGCTGCCCGAATTAGATCTTCCCGGCGTGGTGACCGACATCAGCGCGCTGCACGCGGAAAAACGCGGCGATGTGACCTACACTGTGACCGTGGCTGTGGAAAAAAGCGACCCGCGCTTGCGCTGGGGCATGACCATGGTGGTAACCTTCCCGCCTGCCGATTGAACGGCGCTGACCTGATGCTCCCCGGGAGGACACCGTGCGGAAGCTGCTGAGCGAACTAGAGATAACGGAATCCAATCGCGGCGCGTGCTACGGCGCGGATGGATGGCTGGCTGACGATTCCGGCGCGGATCTGGTTTCCATTAACCCAACTGACGGGCAGCCAATCGCTGGCGTGCAGACAGCCGGCTCGCAATCGTACGGGCGCGTGATTGAGCAAGCCGCGAGCGCATTCGCCGCATGGCGCGATCGCCCCGCTCCGCGGCGGGGCCAGTTGGTGCGCGACCTCGGCAACGCGCTGCGCGAAAGAGCCGAGCCGCTGGGCGAGTTGATCGCCCTGGAGATGGGCAAAATCCGCATGGAAGGCATCGGCGAGGTGCAGGAGATGATAGACATCTGCGACTTTGCCGTCGGTCTCTCGCGGCAGCTCTACGGCCTCACCATGCAATCCGAGCGACCCGGCCACCGCATGTATGAGCAATGGCACCCGCTCGGACCGATCGGGGTCATCACCGCCTTCAATTTCCCTGGCGCGCCCTGGGCATGGAACGCTGCAATCGCGGCCGTCTGCGGCGACACGGTCGTCTGGAAGCCATCCGAAATTACCCCGCTGACCGCAATCGCGGTACAGCACATCACCAACCGGGTGATGGCCGCCCACAATGTCTCCGGCGTGTTCAATCTGCTGGTGGGCGACGGGCCGGGCACCGGAAAAACCATGGTGAACGACGCACGCCTGCCGCTCATTTCCTTCACCGGCTCGGTGCGCACCGGCCGGCAGGTGGGGCAGCAGGTGGCGGCGCGCCTCGGGCGCTCCATTCTGGAACTGGGCGGCAACAACGGCATCATCGTGGCCGCGGACGCCGACCTCGAGCTGACGGTACGCGCTGTCATGTTCGGCGCGGTGGGTACGGCCGGCCAGCGCTGCACGACCACGCGCCGATTAATCGTCCATCGCTCAATCGTGGACAAGCTCACTGAGCGTCTAATCAAGGCCTATGCGCAAGTGCCTATGGGTGACCCGCTCCGGGATGGTATCTTGATGGGTCCGTTGGTGCACGCTCAGGCAGTGGATGAAATGATGGCCGCCATCGAAACCGCGCGCGCCAGCGGCGGCGAGCGAGTCTGCGGCGGGGAGCGGCTGCCCGAACTGGGGGCCTATTTTGTGCAGCCCGCGATTGTGCGCATGCCACAGCAATCCGCGCTGGTGTGCGAGGAGACCTTCGCGCCCATCCTCTACGTCATGGAATACGAAGAATTGTCGGAGGCGATTGCCATGCACAACGCGGTGCCGCAGGGTCTTTCGAGCGCTATATTCACCGGGAACGTGCGCACCGCCGAACGCTTTCTTTCCGCAAGCGGCTCTGATTGCGGCATCGCCAACGTGAACATCGGCACCTCCGGGGCGGAAATCGGCGGTGCGTTCGGCGGCGAGAAGGACACCGGCGGCGGGCGCGAGGCCGGCTCGGACGCATGGAAGGGTTACATGCGCCGGCAGACCACCACCATCAACTGGTCGAACGAATTGCCGCTGGCACAGGGCATTCAGTTCGGCGACTGATGTCTTCTAGGACAACAGAGCGGTGCGCGCGCTAATCGCCGGCGGCAGCGGCCTGATTGGCCGCGCGCTCACGCATGAACTGATGCGCACCGGGTACGGCGTGACCGTCCTCAGCCGCCACGCCACGAGCATCGCCCTGCCCTCCGGCGCGCGGGCGCTTCAATGGGATGGTCGCACTCTCTCCGGATGGAAAGATGAATTGGAAGGCACGGACGCGGTAATCAATCTGGCGGGTGAGAGCATCGCCGGTGCCGGGTTGCTGCCGCAGCGCTGGACGCCGGAAAAAAAGAAACGTATTCGCGCCAGCCGAGTGGATTCAGGGCGGGCGCTTGCCGGCGCGGTGTCCACGGCTGAGCGCAAACCCGCCGTCTTCATTCAGGCTTCGGCGGTGGGCTACTACGGGCCGCTCGGCGCGCAGGCCGTCACTGAGAGCCGGTCCGCTGGAAACGATTTTCTCGCGAGCGTATGCCGGGACTGGGAAGCTTCCAGCGCGGATGTGGAGGCGCTCGGTGTGCAGCGCGCAGTGGCGCGCATCGGGCTGCCGCTCAGCATGGCAGGCGGGGTGCTTCCGCGCTTGGCGCTGCCGCTGCGTATGTTCGTCGGCGGTCGGCTTGGCAACGGCCGCCAGTTCTGCCCGTGGATTCACATGGCAGACACGGTCGGCGCGCTGCGCTTCTTGATTGAGAACGAGGACGCGCATGGCATTTTCAACATCAGCGCGCCGGAACCGGTGACGAACGCGGAGTTCACCCGGGCATTGGCGCGCGCGCTGCGACGACCAAGCTGGCTGCCGGTGCCGGGCTTCGCGATTCAGGCGATATTCGGGGAGATGGCCACCATCGTGCTCGGCGGCGAGCGCGCGTTGCCGCAGCGCTTGCAAGCGGCCGGATACGCCTTCAGATACCCTGACCTTGGCGCAGCACTTCAGGACATAATATCCGCCATGTAATCAGTTGGGGGATTTCCCGGCGGTCTCCGCGCTGAACTCGAAGATAGCCACGGAATCCCCCCCACCCACGACGGCCTGCCGCTCTTCCGTATCGCGCGAATACAGCCCCACGGAGAGCGTGAAGTACTCGCCCCGAAGCTGACCGGGCACGTGAAACGAGTGCACATCTAAGATTGTTTCCCCGGACTGCCACGTGGATGTGGCGCGGCTTCCGTCAGCGGGTGGGCCATCGTGGGAGGCAAGCAGCATTCCCCCCGCATCTAGCATATGCACAAACACGATGTAGTCGCCCTGGATGGCTGCACTCGGGGCGGACCAGATCAATGTGACGCGCACACTTTCACCCGCCGAGAGCGCTTCCCCGGCCGGCAATCCGTTGACGGCTACGTGCGCCCACTGCAGCCTCGGCCCGGCCGCGAATAGAGCGTCCACGCTACGGCTGCCTGCTGCGCTCGCCGTTTCGCTGGCATAGCGCAGCAGACGCAATTTGCGCGCGGGATATGCCGCCTCGCGCACGTAACCCCGGTTGAGCAAGTCCAGCGCGGTCGCATCTGCATCCCACTGAAGCGCATCGATGGGCACAAACCACATGCGCCGGTATTGCCCCGCAAGTTGATGCAGCGCCGAAAGCGTTTCCGCGCGAGTGTTCTCGGCTTCTTCAGGAAGCATGGCGCGCGCGAGGGTCAACTCTCGCAGGTAATAATCTTGAGCCGGGTCCGGGAAATTGGCGATGAAAACATCTCCCGCGCGCGCTTCTGATTGCAGTATTTCCGCCACCTCGCGCAGGCCCCGGTTCTTGCTCCATTGGGGCACAAAAAAATAATTATTCAGTGCCAGAGCCACAACCGCCGCCGCAAGCAGAGCTGCCAGCGCAGCCGGCACGCGGCTGCGCGGCCGCGTGACCAGCGCGCGCCAGCCCGAGGCCAGCAGCAGATGGACCGCCGGAAACGCCACCAGAAAGTAGAAGGTGTTGAAAGTGCCGCGCCGCGTGGTCACTGCGTAAATTCCGGCAAGAGTAAGCAAAGGCCATGCAATCAGAAGCGCGGCCCAGGGGCGGTTTTTGCGCACATTCAAAGCGGCAGCGCCATGCACCGCCAGCAGCAGCCCCAGCCCCGCGGCCGGCAGGCCCAGCGCAGGTGGAACCACCGGCCCGAGCGAAAAATCGGCGGCGATGCGGCTCAGGTACTGCAGCGGCGGAATTACAGCCGGGTCAGCCAGTTGCCCTTGCGCGTACGTCGGAAGGATCACCACTGCCCACGGCAGCACCAGCAGCGCCACCGCGCCGGATGCCGAGAGCCAGCGCATCCGGTTCGTCCCTCGCCTGGCGAACACATACGCACCATGAGCCACCAGACCAAAGAAAGCGTAATAGTGGCTGTACATCGCCAGCATCCCACTCACCGTGTAGACCCACCAATCGCGCGCGCGCCCGCGCAGCAGACCCGGCAGCCGCAGCGTGGCAAGCAGGGTAAAAAGGATCGCCAACTGATACATGTGGCGCACATCCTGCGCCAGCCAGATTTGGAATGGATGCAGCGCAGTGATCAGCGCTGCGCCCAGGCCGACCTCGGCCGACGCAGCGCGAGCGCCAGATTGATAAAGCAGCGCCACAAGAAGCAAGCTCAAGAGCGCGGAGGGCACACGCAACGCCCATTCGTTCTCCCCGAAAACGCGCACCCATCCCTGTAGCACCCAGTAATGAAGCGGAGGTTGCGGGTCGCCTTCGCGAATGATGCGCTGCACTAACGCGGCCGGCCCGGGTTCGTGCACAACGTAATTCCATGAACCGGCCTCGTCACCGCGCAATTCCTGCGCACCCAAGCGATAGGCGCGCAGCCCCCATGCCACGAGCAGAATAAACAACAGCGCAGCGTAACGGCGCTGCTGCTCCGAAGGTTTATTCACGGGACGTGAAATTCACTCTATGTGATGGAATCAGCCACAATCTCCGCCACATCGCGCACATGCAAGCTCTCTCCGGCGGCGCGGCTGGCATCGTTCAACATCACCAGACAGAACGGGCATCCCACCGCCAGCGTGTCCGCGCCCGTACCTTCGGCCTCTTCGAATCTGGAAATGCTGACGCCGGTCTGGCCCGGCTCCTCCTCCTTCCACATCTGGCCGCCGCCCGCCCCACAGCAGAAGGAATTGTTGCGCATGCGCGCCATCTCCAACAACTCAACCTTGCCAGCGGCGAGTACGTCGCGCGGGTCAGCAAACACGCCGTTGTGCCGCCCCAGATAACACGGGTCGTGAAAGGTCACTTTCTGTGCGTCGCCACCCGCGCCATTCAGTTTCAATTTGCCCGCGTCGATCAGTTGATTTATCAATGTGGTGTGGTGAATCACCTCGAAATCCGCGCCAAACTGAGAATACTCCGCGCCCAACGAATGCAAACAATGCGGACAAGTGGCCACAATCCGGCGCGCGCCGACGCCGTTCAGAGTCTCGATGTTGGCTGCAGCCATCTCGAAGAACAGATACTCATGCCCGGCTCGGCGCGCGGTGTCGCCGGTGCAACTTTCCTGATCGCCCAAAACCGCATAATTGACGCCGGCCGAATTGAGAATCTTTACAAACGCTCGCGCTACTTCCTTCGCCCGCGGGTCAAAACTGGCGGCACAGCCCACCCAATACAGATACTCAAAACCCGGGTTTTCTTCAACGCTGGGAACATCCAGTCCCTCGGTCCAGCCCATGCGGTCTTCGCTCATCTGCCACGGGTTGCCCTGCCGCTCCATGCCGTTGAAGGCATTTTGCAGCTGGCCGGGGAACTCACCCGCAGTCAGCACCTGATAGCGGCGCAGCCCAACAATGTCGAACATTGGCTCATTCCCCACCGGGCAAATCTCCACGCACGCGCCACAAGTGGTGCACGCCCACAGCGCCGATTCGCTAATCGCGTTCCCGACCAGCTGCGCGGAGGCCGCTCCACTCGCCAGCGCCGCCATGTCGCTCTTGAGCATGTATCGCTTGTTGACCTCCAGCGCCGCTGGCGAAAGCTCTTTGCCGGTCGTATAAGCCGGACAAACATCCTGGCAGCGGTTGCACATGATGCAGGCAAATGCATCCAGCAGCTGCGTCTGACCGAGCTGCTCCAGTCTTTGCGCGCCGAACTCCTCCATTTCGGGATCATCGAAATCCATCGGCGCCAGAGCGCCCAGCGCCGCGCGCCGCGGCCGCGTCAGATAATTAATCGGCGCGATGATCAGATGCAGATGCTTGCTATTGGGGAAATATGGCATGAAGAGCAGAATCAGACCCAGCGCCAGCCACCACGCGGCATGCTCCAGCGCCACCAACCCGGCCGGCGGCAGCCCGCCCCACAGCCTGGCAGCCAGCGACCCAAACGGCTGCCAGGCGTCCGCGCCATGCGCCGCAATCGTCGCGCTGGCGCCAATAAAGCGAAATCCGACGTGCAACAAAATGAACACGCCCACTATCAAGGAATCCTGTCGCATCCCGCCGGACGCCTTGGGATGCAGCTGCACGTTTTCCGCGATGGTCAACTGGGGTGCCCGCGTGCCAAAACGCCGTATCAGAAAGTAAACCACGCCCACGAGCACCGCCACGCTCAGCAGGTCTGCGCCCAAGCGATAAAGCCCGCCCAGCAGACCCTCGCCCAGAAAACGAAAATGGGGGATAAACCCCTCGAGCACATCCCCGAAGTTGACCAAGAAATAATAGGTGAAACCCCAGGCGACGAAAGCGTGCAGCAAACTGGTGCCCGGGCGTGCGCGCAATACCGTGCGCTGCGAGAGGAACACCTCCAGCGCACGCCACATTCGCTGCGGCAAAGCATCCAACGCCAGGTCCGGCTGCCCGCGGCGCACAATCTCAAAAACCAGACGGAAGTTGCGATAGCCGAGCGCCATTGACAGCAGTACGATTGTGGGAAATAGCAGTTTTTCTGTCAGGGTGAGCATCAATCACCTCTGGAAACGTTGAACAGATAACTCCACCACAAAGGCACGGAGAACAGAAGAGGAACGCGGATGCAAATGGGTGAACCCCGTGAACCCTTTGTGTCCTTGTGGTGGAATCAAAGTCAGGACTTCCTAGCCGCTTTATTATTGTGCGCTTAGTTCCACTTCGACAATGGCCACAAAAGCCTGCAGTGGCTGTGCGCCGACCAGCGGCCGGCCATTGATAAAGAAGGTCGGTGAGCCGGTTATTCCCAGTTCGCGCGCTGCGTTCATATCCGCGGTGACCTCATCTGCAAACTGCCCTGAATTGATGCATAGCTCAAACTCCGCTTGATCCAGGCCCAGCTCAACCGCCAATTGCAGATAGAGCGCCTCTCCAAGCCGTGACTGATTCTGAAAGATGCCGTTGTGAAACTCCCAGAATTTGCCCTGTGAAAAGGCGCACTGCGCCGCCTCCGCCGCAGGCCGCGCGTTGGGGTGAATATTCACCAGCGGAAAATCACGATAGACAAAGCGAATCTGTTGCGGGAAGGTCTCCAGTAACGGCACCAGTGTATCGCGGTAGAAGCGCACACAGTACGGGCACTCAAAATCACTGAATTCGATGATGGTGACGGGCGCGTCCTGCGGGCCGAGATAGGGGTCATCGTCAACGCTCACCGCAACGCGCTGCAGCTTTTCCGGCGCCAGCGGCGGCGCGGCCTGCGCCGGGCCGCTCTCCCCACCCCCAGCCGGTACTCCTGCGCCACCGGGAGCCGCCTGCGCCCGCCCCCAGATTAAGTAACCGGCCGCCAGGCCACATACGAACATTAGCGGCGCGAGCGCCATGTAGAAATGACTGCGCTTGAAGGTAATCGTTTCAGGGGATGGGCCTGGCGGCTTCACACTGGCCGCTGCTGGCTCGGTGGCGTTGTTCATGCGCTTGCTGTGCACTCCCGCGCGTAATTGTCTCACGGACTGCTGATGCGGGCAAGTTGTGCGCGGCTTCGGCGGGGTTGTTATAATCCGCGTGCCATGCTCCGATCTCGTTACCGCCGCATCGTGCTTTTCTTCTTTCGGGTTACCGTCAGTCTTATTCTATGGGATTTGATGTTGGCCCGGATTGGTTTGCGCGGCTGGGTAAGGCGCACACGGC
>CAJWGI010000028.1 GCA_913031335.1 uncultured Anaerolineales bacterium
CGCTGGCTGGTGCTTGAATCGGACACCGAGCGGCTACGCACGGGCCAAGATGCGCGCGGGCTGCTGGCGGTCGGCGCGTTTTTTTTTGATAGAGATGACTGGCTGGCAGCCGCAGCTATACCCGAATTGAAACCCGAACGTTGCGAGACCGTCATCTGGGCTTTCGGCGAACAGGCTGCTGCTTCGATTGAGCGACCGCTCCAAAATGAATGTCGCTCGGCGGTGTTCCCGGACGCCGGTTGGCATGTGCTGCGCGTGGACGATGGTTATATGGCTGTGAATGCGAGTGAGAACGGCGCTGGCGGGTGGGGCCTGCACGCCCATAACGACGCGCTGAGCTTCGAGTTAGTCGCCGAGCAACGGGCGTTTATCGTCGACCCCGGCTCATACGCGTACACGGGTGATTATCGGGCGCGAAATGTATTTCGGGCCACCGCCGCGCACAACACGGTGCAGGTTGACGCGCACGAAATGAACCGCATTCCGGAGCGCGACCTTTTTCGCCTGAGTGATGACATTCGCGTCAGGGTGCACCAGTGGGGCAGCGATAACACCCGCAGCTGGCTGGACGCTAAGTATGTCAGCCGCGCAGCCGGACGCGAAATGCTGTATCATCGGCGGCGGTTTGAGTTCTTTCGCGAGGGCGGATACTGGTTGCTGACGGATTACGCTGGTTATGCTGACGCCGGGAAGCCGAGCGAATTGCGCGCGTATTTTCATTTCGCGGCGCTGCCGGTGGAATTAGACGGTCTGACAGCGCGTACCGTGTGTGCTGACGGGGCCAACCTGGCCGTTTTCCCATTGAGCGCTGGCACTCGGGCGGTGGCGACAGCGGAATTGCAGCAAGGCTGGATTTCGCCCCGTTATGGCGTCCGCGAGCGGGCGCCCGTGCTGCAATACAGATTCTCGCAGCGCGAAAGCACCGCCATTAAAACAGTGTTGCTGCTGTATGAAAGCGAAGAGGAATTCGAGTCGCGTCGGCGCGCACTTCAGGGAGCATCGCATTGACGACATTAGTTAAAGCGCAGCGCATCTGGAGCGCACAGAAAAAGTTTGGCCAGGCGATTGGCGACATTGTTGCGCGCGTGGTGCTCACCGTATTTTATTTCTCTATTTTCGTTCCCTTTGGCGTTGGCGTGCGCCTGTTCAGCGACCCGCTGCAGCTGAAGCCGCCCGTGGCTGGGGTGAGCTGGCAGCCTCGGGGCGATGCCGATGCCAGCCTGGAGGCGGGGCGACGTCAGTATTAGGATGAATATTCTGGGCATCTCCTGTTTCTACCATGACGCGGCCGCCGTGCTGCTACAGCAAGGCGAGTTGGTGGCGGCTGCCGAGGAAGAGCGTTTCAGCCGCACTAAGCACGACCACGGCTTCCCGCAGCGTGCCATTGATTTCTGTCTGCAGCAGGGCGGAATCACGGCGCAAGATTTGGATTATGTGGTCTTTTACGAGAAGCCGCTGCTCAAATTCGAACGTATTCTCAGCACCACGCTGGGGGCTTTCCCGCGCACATGGGGCGTTTTCCGTGAATCCATGATCGCCTGGTTCAATGAGAAATTGTGGATTAAGGGGCAGATTCTGGGAAAGCTGCCTGTTGCTGCCGATAGATTGCTTTTTATCGAGCATCATCTTTCGCACGCGGCCAGCGCCTTTTTTGCGTCTCCATATGAGCAGGCGGCCATCCTGACGGTGGACGGCGTGGGGGAGTGGACTACCACGACGGTAGGGAAGGGCCGTGCGGATTGGGATGGAAATGGGCGCAATGAGATTGAACTGTTCAGCGAGGTGAGATTTCCCCACTCGCTCGGACTTCTGTATTCTACGTTCACCGCTTTTCTCGGATTTCGCGTCAACAATGGCGAATACAAAGTCATGGGCATGGCGCCATACGGCGCTGCCGACCGCGTTGAGGATGTGCATAAGGTGGTGCGGGTGGGTGCAGACGGCGGTTTCCATCTGAACATGGATTACTTCAGTTTTCATCGCTCCACCGCGCGCACTTTCTCCCCGAAATTCGAGCAGCTTTTTGGGCAGCCAAGGGTGCACGATTCAATCTTTTTCACACCTACCACTCATCCCGACCGGGATCACCCCGATTGGGACGAGGCCACGGCGGCGCGCAATCAGCACTACGCCAACATAGCGGCTAGCGTACAGCGCGTGACTGAGGAGACACTGCTGAAAATGGCGGCATACGCGCACCGGGAGAGCGGGCTGAAGAATCTGTGTCTGGCCGGTGGGGTGGCGCTCAACAGCGTGGCCAACGGGCGCATTATGCGTGAATCTCCCTTCGAGAATGTTTTTATTCAGCCCGCGGCCGGGGATTCCGGTGGCGCTCTGGGCGCTGCTCTTTACGCATACCACGTGCTGCTGGGAAAACCGCGCAGCTTCGTACAAGAGCATGGGTACTGGGGAAAAGGCTATGGGGCAGAGGAAATCATCAGCGCTATTGATGCCGCCGGAGTGGAGTACCGGCGGCTCGACGATGAGGAAGCGCTGGCACGGGCGATGGCGAGCGATTTGGTGGCGGGGAAGGTAATCTCGGTGGCGCGGGGGCGGTTCGAGTGGGGGCCGCGCGCGCTTGGCAACCGCTCCATTCTGGCCGATCCGCGCCGGGAAGACATGAAGGAAATCGTCAACACGAAAATCAAGTTCAGAGAACCTTTCCGGCCTTTTGCCCCGGCTATTCTCGAAGAACGCGCGGCGGATTATTACGAACTCTCCGATGCGGACAGTAGTTATCCGCTGCGCTATATGCTAGCCGTCTATACGGCCAGAAAGGACAAGCGGGCAGCCATCCCGGCGGTGACGCACACGGGAGGCACCGGGCGATTGCAAACTGTGCGGCGGGAGTGGAACCCGCTTTATTATCGCGTGATAGAGAGTTTCGGCGAGCAAACCGGCGTGCCGGTAGTTTTAAACACATCCTTCAATTTGCGCGGGGAGCCGATTGTCAACACTCCGGCGGACGCGCTGAGCACGTTTGCGCGCAGCGGTATTGATTCGCTTTATCTAGGTGATTTCGCAATCCGGAAATGAGACGGACGGGGCCACAATGAAACAGGTTTTTTTCGACGGGAAGGGCGAGCTTCTCCTGAAGGATGTGCCCGCACCCACATGTGTGCCCGGGCAGCTGCTGGTGCGCACGGCCTGCTCCTTGATTTCCACTGGCACGGAAGCGACCGCATTGGCCGGCGGGGGCAGCCTGCTGAAGCAGGCATTGCGCCGCCCCGACCTGATGCGCCGGGCGCTCAGTCTGGTGGCAAGCAGAGGCCTGCGCGCGACAGCTGGGCTGGTGCGCGATGCTGCCGAAAACTGGTACCCGCTCGGTTACAGTGCTGCTGGCACGGTGGTCGCGGTGGGTGACGGAGTTGATGGATTCTCCGTCGGCGACCGCGTGGCTTGCGCCGGCGCAGGCTACGCGAACCACGCCGAATTCATCAGCGTGCCGCGGAACCTGGCGGTCACATTGCCGGATGCTCTCTCCTTCGGCGAAGGCTGTTTTGCCACTGTCGGCGCGATTGCCCTGCAGGGCGTGCGCCGCGCGGAACCGACGCTCGGTGAGACCGTGGTGGTGATTGGAGTCGGGTTGATTGGGCTGCTGACCGCGCAGATTCTGCGCGCCAACGGTTGTCACGTGATCTGCGTGGACGTGGCAGCTGCGCGACTGAAGCTGGCATCCAGACTGGGAGTGGAGTACACCATGCGGGCGGGGGCGACCGACGTTGCTCAGTCTGTTCTGGCGCTGACGGGCGGCGACGGCGCGGACGCAGTCATCGTGGCGGCCAGGACGCAATCATCGGCGCCCGTTAACCAGGCTTTTGAGATTTGTCGGGAGCGTGGCCGTGTGGTCATAGTGGGCGCAGTGGGCATGGAGCTGGAGCGGGAGCAATATTACCGTAAAGAAATTGACCTGCGTATTTCGCGCTCGTACGGGCCGGGGCGCTACGACCCGCAGTACGAGCAGAAAGGTATGGCTTATCCGCTAGGCTATGTGCGCTGGACTGAGACGCGCAATCTGGCTGCCTTTCTGGAACTGGTTGCGCAGGGCAAAGTGGCAGTGAAGCCGCTCATCAGCGCGGAATACGATATTGCACAGGCCGCAGAAGCGTATTCCGCCGCAACCGCCGGTGACGCAGATAGCGTGGCAGTGCTCTTTCGTTACACGCATGACGAAAAAGCGGAGCAACCGGCGCGGGTGTGGCGGCAGCCGGAGCAGCTTCCTGCGAAGGGCGGGCGCGTCGGGCTCGCGCTGGTGGGCGCGGGCCACTTCGCGCGCGCTGTGCACGTTCCCAACCTGAAATCGCTTGCGGCGAAGGTGGTTGTGCGCGCCGTGGTGAGTGGCACCGGGGGCAGCGCGCGGCAGGTCGGCGAGAAGCTGGGCGCGCACCTAGTCGCCACAGATCTGCGCGAAGCGCTGCAGAGCGAGGAAGTAGAAGCCGTGTTAATCGCCACCCGTCACAATCTGCACGCAGAGCAATGCATCGCAGCCGCGCGGGCCGGCAGGCATATTTTCGTCGAAAAGCCGCTTGGATTGACCGGTGATGAGTGTCGTCAGATTATGGCGGAAGTGGAACGGGCGGGCGTATTATGCGCGGTCGGTTTCAACCGACGCTTCAGCCCGCTGGCGATTGCGCTGCGCGAGAGTCTCAAGGGCATTGCCGGCCCCAGACAGATTGTCTGTCGGGTGAACGCCGGACCGCTGCCGAAAGGGCACTGGCTGCTGGACGCGGAAATCGGCGGCGGCCGGCTGCTGGGCGAAGGCTGCCATTTTTTTGATCTGATGACATGGCTGGCAGATGCAAAGCCGGTGATCATAAGTGCGCAGGCGGTTGGCGATTCAGCCGACGATGTCGCCGTGGTGGTGAAGTTTGCTGATGGCAGTGTGGGCACAATGATCTACTCTGGCCTTGGAGATCCGGCTTACCCGAAAGAGCGCATCGAAGTGTTGGCCGGTGGCGGGGTCGCGGTGCTGGATGATTTTCGAGCGCTGACGTTTTCTGGCTTGCCCGGCAAGTCGCTCAAATTACGCGCGCAAGACAAAGGTCATCGCGGGCTGCTAGCTCATTTTGTGGATGCGGTGCATGGAGAGGTGGCGCTGACGATCACCGCAGAAGATGGTCTGATGGCCACGTGGTGTGCTCGGGCAGCTTTGCGGTCTGTGGCTCTGGGAAAGGCAGTTTCCATAAAATGATTGCCCCGATGCTCCCAGTGACTCGCCTCCGTGACTGGGTGCAACGCAACAGCACATCTTTGCTTTGGGGATCTCTAGCGATTTTGCTTGGGAGTCTTGTTTATTGGCGTGTGTTATCGCTCTACTTCGCAACTTGGCCTATCTTGCCCCCGTCACCCGCCCCAACCTGGGCAGCCGCTCTTTTCCAGTTGCGCTGGGGGGTGCGCGGCGCGACCGTGCTAGCAGTGATGGGGTTGGTGCTTGTGGAATGGGATAGTGGCCTGCTTACACGTGTGATAAGTGTGACTCTTCGCAACAAGATCAGGCTGATTCTGTTTCTTGGTACGCTCGTCATAGTTGGCCGAAGCTATCTATTTCTGCCAGGGCATCTGGCGCTGGGTGATGCCGCACTGGATGTCACCAATTCTTGGGCTGTGCGGCGCTGGATCGAATCCGGATACTGGCTTCCTTATTGGACTAATTATGCTGGCATGGGCATGCCTTATATGCAGTTTCGGTTTCCTTTTTACGCCTATTTGTCAGGGCTTTTAGACTTGCTCATCCGTAATCCTTTCCTTAGCAATAAAGCGCTGCTATTTGGATGCCATATTGCCATGGTTCTGGCCATGTATGCATATGTACGGAAACTCACGCACTCGTCATGGGCTGCGCTCTTCTCCGGCCTCATTTGGAGTTCGGCCTTTTATCATTATCATCACTACGTCCACCTAGGCCGATTAATTGTGGCTCTATTTCCCGTGTTTCTACCATTGCAACTCTACATGCTGGAGAAGGCGATGTACGGATCGCTTCTGAGCCGGTCGCGTGCCGTACTTGCGCTGTTGCTTGGAATCCAATTCTGGACTCACACGATATTTGCCGGGGTTTCGCTGGGGCTGCTGATAGTGTACTTGTTGGTGCGTCTGGTGACCGATGTTAGTTCTCGGGGTTCAGGTGCGAGGATGAAGGAAACCATGCTGATGGCCATCTGGATATTGCTCGGGGTGTCAATTGGTGCCAATCGCTTGCTTCCAGTGCTTATGGAGAGCGATTTGGTTTCTCTCGCCCCCCGGTTAGAATGGCAAAAGTTTCCAATTACGATTAGTTGGGAGCAGGTCTTTACCTTTGAAGGCAGTTTCCTTACACCCGATTGGTGGGGCGGTTACGTCAGCCCGATGATATTGGTGATTGGTTTGGTTGGTGCCATCTTGGCGATTGTGCGCGGCAATCGCCGCGTCTTCGGCCTGATTGCTTGGTGGGTATTGGCTGCCTATCTGGCCTTTGGGCCGCGCTACAGGCCGTTCGATGTCATTTTCCAGAATATTCCACTAGGGAATCTAGTCTATGTGATAAAGGTGTCTGGATGGTACTTGGTCTTTTTTGAATTTGCGCTTACTGCGCTTGGAGGAGTGGCTTTGCGAGAGATGATAGCGCGTTATCATTCATCTGCGCGAACCCGCTGGCACTGGCTCCCGAACCGCCACGCGACCGAAAAACAGCTTGTGTTGGCGCTAGGCCTGGTACTTTCCACCCAGGCAATTCGCCTGAGTATGCAAGCCAACAGCCAGTACCCTCTAAGTTGGACGGGGTGGATGCCCAATCGGAGGGAAATGCTTACTTGGCTACGCAACAATGGCGATAGCACTAGTCGTGTCATCGATACAGTGCAACCAACACATGGGGTTGGCTACGAGATACCCATGTTTTCGGGTCAACCCAGTTTTTGGTCTCCCCATCCGGAAGAACCGATTCCGTCTGCACACTTGCCGCGCACGCTGCTGTCATGGTTAAGTCGAGATTTCCAGAATGAGACACTTGCCCCCTCGACCTCCGACCTCCTTTACTTGCTCGATGTCGGCTATGTCATCAGTGGTACTGGCGAGGTTGAGGGCTATCCCGCGGCTTACGAGACGGACGAATACATGGTTCGCACAGTGGATAACCACTCGCCGCTCGTGATTTCGTGTAATCTCGACACGGTTGGCGGAAACGTCTTGGGTACTCTAAGCGGTGGACTGGACCAAAGTCGTCGTCTCGTGTCTACTGTGCCTGTCCTCGACATGGCTTCTGGTAACTCGCTTCCTTCTTGTATGTCTCCAAGTATTGAGCTGTTGGAATATGAAGTTGAACCTCAGTATGTGCGCATGGCTTATGTTCTTACGACCACAGCCTATGCTCAGTTAAGTTACTCGTGGTATCCCTATATCAAGGTACTTGTTGACGGAGAACCGGCCGATTTTTTTCCTACCGCACTGGATTTAATTGGACTGGAACTCCCTGCGGGTGCTCATCAGATTGAAATAATCCCTTATCTCTCACCTGTACGTGTTTACACACTGGTCATTGGTGCGGTGGGTGTCCTATTTGCCATTGCCGTCCTCATTTGGAATCGAGGCGATATGACAATCAGTAACCCTAGTACAAGGCAATCCACTCGCTGACAGAGAAAGTCAAACAGTGACCACTGACTGCGACATTGTTATTCTCTCTACTCAGGACTGGGACGCGCTGCCCACGCGCAAGCACCATTGGGCGCGCAAGTTCGCCGCGCGCGGAAACCGCGTACTCTACGTGGAACAGCAGATGCACTGGCTGGGCTGGCTGGTGGATTTGCGCCGACAGTTCGGGCGCGCGTGGCGCTGGCTTTCCGGCCCGCGGCCGGTTTCTGAGCGTCTGTGGGTGTTTACGCTGCCGTTGGTACTACCTTTTTTCCAGATGTCTGCCCTGATTAACGCGCTCAACAACTGGCTGTTGGCGCCGGTGTTGCGCTGGGCGCTGCGACGCATCGGCTTCAAATATATTGTATTGTGGGCGTACACTCCGCACGCCGCCGGATTGGTCGGCAGACTGGGTGAGCAGTTCATGGTATATGAATGTGTGGACGAGTTCAGCGCTGCGCGCGGGCTGGTGCGCGGAGAGACAGTTGTGGCGCTGGAGAGGCAACTGCTGCGAGTGGCTGACCGGGTGATAGTGACACATCCTAGCCTGCTACGATCCAAAACGGTCCGCGACCGGCGGCCGGCGCTGGTGCCGAACGGGGCTGATATAAACCATTTCGCGCGCGCAGGTGCGCCAGGGACGCAGCCCGCGGCGGCGGTGGCCGCGCTCCCCCGCCCGGTGGTCGGATTTCATGGCTGGATTCAATACTGGATTGATTTCGACTTGATAGCGCATTCAGCCCGCAAACATCCGGAGTGGTCGTTTGCGTTGATTGGGCCGGTCGAGCCACTGGCGCGCGTGGACAAAGTGCGCGGCCTGACGAATGTGCACTTTCTGGGCAAACAACCGTACGAGCGGATGCCCGAGTTTCTGGCGGGCTTCGATGTGTGCATCAATCCGTTTGTGCTCGGCGAGTTGGCCGATGCTGTCAGCCCAATAAAGCTATATGAGTACCTTGCGTCGGGCAAACCGGTGGTCTCGGTGGATATGCCCGCCGCGCGCGAGTTTTCCGATTTGATTCCGCTGGTGCGCACCCCGGAGCAATTCGTGCGCGCGCTGGAGGATGTACTCTCTCGGGCGCAGAATGGAACCATCGTTGCTGAGGCGGCTGTGCGCCGGCAGGCTGCGGCCGGTTTTTCGTGGGATGGACGCTTCCAACAGGTCGAGGAAGTGCTGCAGGCAGCGCTCGTGGAGCAGCGGCTGCGTTGACAACCATAGCTCAATGAATCTTCCCGCGGAGACGAGAATGCTGGTGATTATCCCGGCGTACAATGAGGAGGAGAGCCTTGCCCGGGTGGTGGCGGGGGTGCGCGCAGCTGTGCCCGGAGCGGATGTGGTGGTGATTAATGATGGCTCGCATGACCGCACGCCGCTAATTGCGCAGCGCGCGGGGGCGATGGTGGTTTCGCTGCCATATAATCTGGGTATTGGCGCGGCCATGCAGACCGGCTTTATGTTGGCGCAAACGGGTGATTATCAGATGGCGGTGCAGGTAGATGGCGATGGCCAGCACGACCCCGCGGAAATCGGGGCGCTGCGCGAGCGATTGCTGGCGGGCGAAAGCGATGTCGTTGTGGGCTCGCGATATCTGGTGAATCGTGGTTATGTAACGCCGTGGCTGCGAATGTTGGGGATAAGGATCCTGGCTGGATACGTGTCCATGCTGGCCGGGCAGCGCTTCTCGGACACGACCTCGGGATTCCGAGCGAGCAACCGCCGCGCGCTGCAGTTGTGCGCGCAGAATTACCCGGCTGACTATCCCGAGCCCGAATCACTGCTGGCGTTTCGCAAGATGGGCTTGCGCGTCTCGGAAGTGGCGGTGTCGATGA
>CAJWGI010000029.1 GCA_913031335.1 uncultured Anaerolineales bacterium
AGTCGATGCACACCGAGAAGTTGGAGCAGGTTCCAGGTCCCTACAGTCTCGATGCTCGCCACTTGACCGAGGACGTGCCTTATGGCCTGGTGACCTGGGCCTCGCTCGGGCGGATGCTCAGCGTTCCCACTCCGGCCTCCGATGCCATCATCACTTTGGCCTCAGTGCTCAATGGTGAAGATTACTGGGCGCTTGGCCGCACTGTGGACAAAATGGGTATCAATCCAACTTGGTCGAAGGTGCGCCTGAAAGAATATCTGGAGGAAGGTGAATAATGTCTAATTTCCGCCACCCTGATCTCATTTCCTTGCGCGACTTTACGCGTGAGGACCTGTTTCAAATCTGGGAGACTTCGTGGGATTTGAAGCGACAAACAAGGCGTGGCCAGCGCCCAGAAATACTCAGGAACAAGACGTTGGCCATGATCTTCAACATGCCCTCCACCCGCACGAGTATCTCGTTCGAAGCGGCCATGACGCAGCTCGGCGGGCACGCACAATACCTGTTCCCCGATCGCATCTGGGCCTCAAAAGCCAACGAGACGTGGGCGGATACTGTTGGCGTGATAGGCCGCTTCGCTGACGGCCTAGTGGGCCGGGTAGCCTCCTCGGCTGAACTACAGCAGGCGGCTGACCTGATTGACATTCCGGTTATCAATGCATCGACGGCCGAAGGGCACCCATGCCAGGCATTGGCTGACTTTATGACCGTGCAGGAAAAGAAAGGGGATTTGCGGCAACTGAAGTATGTTTTCACCTGGGCCTGGCGACCTGCCAGCCCGCCGATGGGACTGCCCAATTCCAGTATGTATATCGCCTCGCGCCTTGGCGCACACTTTGTCTTGGCCTGCCCGGAGGGGTACGAACCGGAGCCGGAGATATGGGATAAGGTGCAGGCCGAGGCGGCGAAAACCGGCGCGCGTCTGGACATCGTTCACGACATGCAAGAGGCGGCGCGGGACGCGGACATCATCAATGTGTACTGCTGGGCTTCCCCGCAGGTCTTCAAGGACAAGTTCAAGGACACTGACGATTTAGCACCGCAGGGCCAAGCGCCGCACATTCTTGACCCTGACAAATACAAGCAATGGATCGTGGATGATGATCTGACCGCACTGGCTCGACCCGATGCAAATGTGATGCATTGCATGCCCGCCGCCCGCGAACAGGAAGTAACCAGCGCTGTTCTCGACGGCTCGCAATCGATCATCCTCGATCAGGCCGAGAATCGCTTGCACGTCCAGAAGGGCGTCCTGGCGTTGTTGATGGGGTAAAGACGAAAAGACCAACGGAATACGAGCACAACACTTATGGGCTATCGCGTTGGTGTTGATATTGGCGGGACGTTTACCGACAGCGTGGCGGTGGGTCCGCCGGGCACCATTGACATTTTCAAAGATCTCTCGACTCCGGCCGATCCCTCGGTGGGCGTGTTCAACGTCCTGCGAAAGGCCGCCGCCCATTATGAACTCTCCCCGGCCGATTTCTTGGGCCAGATCGATCTACTCGTGTTAGGTACAACGGTCGCTACTAATACAATGCTAGAGTACTCGGGCGTGCCCAGCGGACTGATCACCACGCGGGGCTTTCGCGATTCGTTGGAAATGCGCCGGGGCTACAAACCCGACATCTGGGACCTCTCGCCTCAGCGGCCACCGGTGATTGTCCCACGCTACCGGCGGCTGGGCGTCAAGGAACGCATGAACTATCGCGGTGAAGTTGTCACACCGCTCGATGAGCGGGACGCCCGGCGCGTAATCCGCGAGCTGCGCTCAAACGGCGTCGAATCCATCGCCGTTTGTCTGCTCTTCTCCTATATTAACGATGTTCACGAGCGCCGCCTGCGCGAACTCATCGCTGAGGAATTCCCGGATGCCTACGTCTCACTTTCCTCCGAGGTGCTGCGGCAGGTGCGCGAGTACGAGCGTACCTCGACCACGGTCGTCAATGCCTACGTCGGCCCGACGCTGAGGCGCTACCTGGAACGCCTGCGCGCCAGATTGGCCAACGAGGGCTTGCGCGACGAATTTCTGGTCATGCAATCCAATGGCGGCGTGATGACGATTGCGTTTGCCTCGGAGCATGCAGTCAACGCCGTGCTGTCCGGACCTTCGGGGGGTGCAATTGGCGGTATGTTCCTGTCGCGTACGCTCGACACGCCGAACTTTGTCGTCGTGGACATGGGCGGCACGAGTTTCGACGTGACGCTAGTCGATCACGGCAACTATGAGATGACGACCGAGGGCGAAGTCGGCGGCTACCGTGTGGCCTTGCCGGTGATTGACATTCACACGATTGGCGCGGGAGGCGGGAGCATCGCGCACATCGATAAGGGTGGACTACTCGAGGTTGGCCCGCAGTCGGCTGGCGCTTCTCCGGGCCCGGCTTGCTATATGCAGGGCGGTGTTGAACCGACGGTCACCGACGCCAACCTCGTGCTCGGTTATCTCAACGAGAATTATTTTCTTGGCGGCGATATCCCCTTGGATAAAGATGCCGCAATGCGCGCGGTGAAGGCGCGCATTGCCGATCCACTTGGCATGGAAACCGTTCAGGCTGCGCATGGTATCCACAAGCTCACGAACGCAAATATGGCCGATGCCATCCGCGTTATGAGCGTCCAGAAAGGTCACGACCCACGTCTCTTTGCGTTGCTGGCCGCAGGCGGCGCGGGGCCGGCGCACGCCGCGCGGTTGGCGCAGGCGGTCGGGTTGCCGCGCGTCATCGTCCCCAAGACCGCCTCCGTCTTCTGCGCACTTGGCATGCTCGAGTCTGACCTCAAGCACGATTACGTATACACATTTTGGGATTTCATCTCGCAGCTGGACCTCGAGCAGCTCAATGCAGAGTACGAACGAATGGAGGCCGCTGGCCACGAAGCCCTGCTGGCCGAAGGCGCATCTTCCGAGAACATCCGCTTCGAGCGCAAGATGGATATGCGCTACGTCGGCCAGCATCACGAAGTGACCGTATCCATCCCAACCCACAAACTGACGCCGGACGACGTGCCAGAGCTCGCGCGGCGGTTCCACGAAATGCATCAGCGGCTGTTCATGTACCACGAGCCGCAGGCCGACATCGAAACCGTCAACGTCCGCCTGGAGGCCATTGGGGCTGTTCCAAAACCGGAGATTGCGCGTCTCTCGGTCGATGGCTTCGATCCGGACCATGCGTTGAAAGGCGCGCGGCCCGTGTATTTCGAGGAGTGCGACGGCTTTACGGACGCGCCGGTTTACGACGGAGACAAACTAAGTCCTGGCATGAGATTCACCGGCCCGGCCATTGTCGAGGAAGTGACGACGACGACGATCGTGATTCCGGATTGGGGTTGTGAAGTGGACGTGTTTGGCAACCTGGTGCTCGAGAAATTGTAGATTGCAACTGCGGGAACACTACAACGAATTACGGTAAGAAACGAATTGCCTTCCCGCGATAATTCGCTCCATCCCCAATTCGTGTAGTGTTGAACGGCATTGTCATTCAATGAAACTCTTACGCGTAAACATGGCCCGCTTGACGGCGGACAGAGAGCCTGCACCTGAAGCCTACGCCTGTTGGGGAGGGCGTGGATTGACGGCAGCCGTGCTCACACGCGAAGTTGCGCCCACCTGTGATCCACTCGGCCCGCAGAATAGACTTGTTTTTGCACCAGGGCTGCTGGCCGGGCGCGGCATCTCCAGCGCTGGGCGCATCTCCATCGGCGCGAAAAGTCCTCTCACAGGGGGCATCAAAGAGAGCAACGCCGGTGGCAACGCTGCCGGAAACCTTGTCAGGCTCGGATTGCGCGCTGTCGTCGTAGAGGGACAGGCTAAATCAGAACGCTCCTATTTGCTGCGCGTTGGCGCAGAGGAATGTGAGTTTCTTGCCGCCGACGGGTATCGCCGTCTCGGTAACTACGCGCTGGCCGAAGAACTGCTGGCCCGCTTCGGGCGCAAGAACACTCTGGTGCTCGTCGGGCCTGCCGGCGAGATGCGTCTGACCGCTGCCGGTATTACCCTGACCGACCGCGATGGCAACCCCGGGCGCTTGGCGGCCCGCGGCGGGTTGGGGGCGGTCATGGGCAGCAAAGGCCTCAAGGCTATCATTATCGAGGAAACAGGCGGGAATGTTACGCCAGCCCGCGACCCGCAGGCGCTGAAAGCAGCTGTGCGGCACTACACGACTGTTCTGCGAGAAGACTACTATGCCGTGACAGTATTCCCGGAGATCGGCACCCCGTATATGGTCGCCGCCATGCAAAAGCTTGGCGGGCTGCCTACCCGGAATTTCCGCGCCGGCACCTTTGACGATCTCTCCGAGCTGGATGGGCAGGCCGTGCGCGAAACGATCCGCCGCCGTGGGGGTGTGGGCAAAACGACTCACGCCTGTATGTCCGGCTGCATGCTTCGCTGTTCCAACGTCGTACCGGACACCAGAGGTGAGGAAATCGTGGCGCCGATTGAGTATGAAAGCATGATCATGCTCGGCCCCAATCTCGCAATTAGCTCGTTAGATGAAATCGCTAACTTCAACCGGCACTGTAACGACCTGGGTGTGGACACCGTGGATGTGGGGGGTGCGATCGGCGTGGCGATGGAGGCCGGACAGCTTTCTTTCGGCGATGTCGAAGGCGTCTTCGATTTGCTCGACCAGATCAAACGGGGAACTGAACTCGGGCGCGCGATTGGTCACGGCACGGCCGCAATTGGTCGCAAGTTCGGCGTGGCGCGCACGCCCGTGACAAAAGGACAGTGCATCGCCGCTTACGATCCCCGCGCGGTCAAAGGGTTGGGCGTAACCTATGCCACCTCGCCGATGGGTGCGGATCACACCGCTGGGCACACCGCTGATTTCCCGGTCGACCACCACAGCTCGGTGGGGAAAGTGGAACTCTCGCGCGGGGCGCAGTATACTGCCGCGGCGTGGGATACGCTGGGCCTGTGCTCTTTCGTGACAGGTGCAACTGCGCAGCAGATGGATGTCGTGGTCGAAATGATCCGCGCGCTCGACAATGGCGTTTATCCCGACGATTATGTGACCCAGTTGGGAAAAACCGTTGTGGAGATGGAGAGGGATTTCAATCTAGCGGCCGGTTTCACCTCCGGCGACGACCGGCTGCCCGAGTACTTCAAAACGGAGATGCTTCCGCCATACGACCTAGTCTTCGACGTAAGCGACGAAGAACTCGATACCGTTTTCACCTAAGCTTGCTGGAACCATCATCGAGCTTTACGAGATGCCTACGCGACTATCTTACAACACGACCGCCTGACTCCCACAATGCTAAGACTAGGTTACAATACGAGTGCCTTTGCCCAGAAGAAAGACATAACGGATATCGTGGGAATAATCCATGGTCTCGGTTATGATGGAATGGAATTAACGCTCGACCAACGTCACTTCCATCCTTTTTTCTCCGATAAATATGCTACGCGCACCCTGGTTCAGAGCCTGTACGCGCATAATCTCGAAGTAGTCTTGAATACCGGGGGACGCTACGCATTAAGCGGTATCGCGCACGAGCCTTCGCTGGTAAGCGCGTCTGCGGCCGCGCGGGAGCGGTCTGCGCGGTTTGTCGCCGAGACCATTCAGCTCGCGCCGTCTTTGGGAGTGCGCACCGTCATGCTCCACTCCGGCACCCTTCCCGCTGGTGTCGAACAGTCCGAAGCCTGGGATTGGTTGGTCTATGAGGTTACATGTTTGGCCGAGATCGCCGCGAGCGAGGGCGTCACGTTGGGGTTCGAGTTTCATCCGTCTATGTTCGTTGCCTCGCTGTCAGACTATCGTTTTCTCAAAGCGCGTGTTGGATCGGCAGCACTCAAGCTCACGCTAGACGTGGGTCACGTGGTGTGCACCGACAAACGCCCGGTCAGCCAGGTGATTGCGGAATGCAACGGTGAAATCGCTAACGTTCATTTGGAGGATATAATGGATCGGAAACATGTCCACTTACCTATCGGACAGGGTGACATCGATTTCGCAGACGTGTTTCGGGGCTTAAACGCCGTCGGCTATGAGGGGCTTATTAATGCCGAATTCAACACCGATGACCTGGAGGTCGATGAATGTCAATTGGCTCGAGAGACGTTCGAGCATCTACAGCGGCTGATGTAGTTCTGCGCCTTCGGGTCTGGACACGTTCGTTCCGCCTGAAGTTCTTGCCGCAGGGCGTGTTGCCGGTGTTGTTGGGTAGCATCGTCGCTTGGAGGGAAACCGGTCAATTCGACCTGGCATTCTTCACTCTTGCGATCATTGGAGCGGCGTGTGTGCAGATCGGTCTGACCATGTTGAACGATGCCCTTGACTACGTTTATGGGACCGACCGCTCCGAGACCGCCAAGGAGAATCCATATTCCGGCGGCAGCGGCGTGTTGGCCGACCATCTACTCCGGCCCGGCGAGATACTCGCTGTTGCAACGTTGTTTTATTTGGTCGCGGCAATGATTGGCGCATACCTGACTTTTAGGGTTGGTATCGGCGTCTTCTGGATGGCGCTGCTCGGCCTGTTTCTGTCAGTTTCTTACTCGGTCAAGCCGCTGCGCCTCTCCCATCGGGGTCTGGGAGAACTGGCAATGCTCATGGGGTATGGCCCGACGATTACGCTGGGTGCCGCATATGTGCAGACAGGCCAATTTAGCGTGCAGGCGGGCTTAGCGGGACTGCTGCCGGGCCTGTTGATGTGGTCGATGATCCTTGTCAACGAGATTCCCGATTATCATGATGATGTACGTGCAGAGAAAAGGAATCTCATCGTTCGCTTGGGACTACTACGTGGGCGCTGGCTGTATATCGCCAGCTTATCCGGCGTGTATGCTTTTGTTTTTGGTGGGGTCGTTTCGGGTGCTTTCCCTGCATGGGGATTGTTGGCTTTCGGTTCAGCTTTAATTGCATTCCGCTCGTTTCGGGTGGTGTATCGTCGCTATCGTGACCCATGCGCGATGGTCCCTGCCAACAAAGGGATGGTATTGGTTTACAGCAGCACGATGATGCTTTTCAGTCTCGGTTTATGGTTGAGCAACATGGTATGACGCCGCCTGTTTTCTTCGACAAGATTGCCAACTACTACGACCCTTTGACCCATGTCTACATGCTGGGGACATATGAGGCCGTGCGTCGACGTGTCCTGAACTTTCATCGGGCGGAAAGCCCCGAGGTCTTGGATATCTGCTGCGGTACCGGATATATCAGCAACAGTGTCCGGGCTGATCGTGTGGTCGGGATTGATCTGTCAATGCCGATGCTACGTGTTAACCAGCGCAAGCAGGGCAGAAACGGTCGCAGCGCACACCTGACTAACGGGGACATTCGAGCTTTGCCCTTCCACGATGCTCATTTTGATGAAGTGTATTTCACCCTGGCGGCGCACGAGTTCCCCGATTTGCGTCACGTGTTGTCGGAGGTACGGCGGGTAATGAAACCGGGTGCCCAACTTGTCGTCTACGACCTATACGAGCCTCGTCACCCATTGTTGAAACTCTTCTTACACACTTTCTTTTACTACGTCGTCGAACAACGCTGCATGTGGGTCTACACCCCGGACGGCTGGCAGAAGTTGCTGGCGGGGATCGGATTTCGGATGGAGAGCCTGGAGACTCCTTATGGGATTTCGGCAATGGTATCGGCAGTGAAAATCCCTTTCAATCGGATAAACGCAGAAAGGGAAGAGAGACGGGAATTGAATACTTAACTCCCTGATCTCATGACCACCGGACTATCAGATTAGCTAATGCGCATCGACTCGCGTTTGATGAAAACAGATATCGAGCTAGGCGCCATAGAGCGGCGTGATGACCGGCTCATGATGTTGAGTCCTCCCGACGATTGGAACGCGACCAAGGTCTATCTTTCGCCGCGGGATGTCATCAACGTCGTACGGCTCTCACTCCATCGGGGCATGATAGGTTATGCGTTGCTTTTTCCGTTCCTTTTCGTTGCGCATTATTTGCGCAACGAAAAGAATATCGACGAAACTGTCAATAACATCAGCTATTTCGTTTCCGCCATCTTCATGGGGCTGTTGCTTCTCGGCGGCAAGGCTTTCCTATTGGCGGAACCCTTGATCGGCACGATTGTGCTAGGCCTGTTGGCCGGTTTGTTCTACCTCATCTCCGTCGGCAGCGGCAAGCCGGGTTTTCTCTACCTCGCGGTCCCCCTCACGGTGATCGCCCACTTTCTCTTAGCCTTTGGGCAAGGCATTTTGGTGCGGGATTTTACCTGGTTAGCACTGGGGGTGGTGCTCACGTTGATGATTATGGGTAAGGCGTTAGGAGATGAGCGCCAGGGCAGACCAGCCCGTGCTTTATATCACACAGCCTATCTCGTCGTTCTCATTTTCGTACTCTATATCGCGGCCAATGCTCGCACCTACGCCCATGAAAATCCGTGGAGCGCAAGCCTACCGCTTCTGGCATTCGCGGTCTTCCACTTCGTGCGCTACCTCGACACGCGTGAGGTGCTGCAGCATTACGCCGCCTCCACGTTGCTCGGTGCGGGATTCTTGCTTCTGCTCTACGGCATTCCCTTCTTCCCGGTGGCCTACTATGGCTTGCCGCTGATTGCAGTGAGTATGGCGATGATTCTGATCGCCGATCGCTATCACGAGGCGCATGGGCTACGGCATGTCGCGCCGGCCTACAGTGTTGCCATCATCGTTGCTATGCTTGGTTTTGTCTATGCCCGTCTAAACCTGACCGCGTTGCTGCTGTCGTCTGGATTGTTCTCAGTACATTTCTTTGGAGGGACTTATAGTCTGGGGATCAAGCCTACTATCGACCAACGGGGGGAGAAATTCTTTCAGTGGCTAGAATTCGCTCTAGCGAATTCGGCGGCCGGGATAGCAGCACTTTTGATGTTCACGGTTGGTCGTGGTAACTGGGCCGCGATCATTGTAGCTGCGATTTATGTCTATTATTATGGGAAAATGGGCTTTGGGCGTGAACCGACGATGTTGAAAACTCGCAATCAGTATTTGTGGGTTGCAGGTGGTTTTTACGCCGTCCTTATTCTTGTCGTGCTTAAGGTGCTCGATTTGTTTCACGACACTCAGGCAGATATGCTAATGGTGCCATTTCTGGTGGCCCCGCTATTGTTTTATGGTCGACGTGTTCAGAAGCGGGGACAGGTGGGGCCAGCTGCTTCAATCTTTGAAAGCAGCTTGCTGACAGTTGTTGTCGCTGTAACTCTACCCTTATTTCTCGATTCTTATGATGCCGTAACTTCATCAATCGTCGCCGGGGCATTATTGGGACTCTACGCCTTGCTCGGAATCGTTTGGCGGGATGAAGTTCTTTTTTTTCCGACACCAATTCTTGTCGCTACTCTGTATTACGGAGGGTTGATCGCAGGCGGAGTAAGCGGTGTGTTGCTAGGACTTCTTTATCTACCATTGGGGATTTTGGCTATGGTCATTGCACTGGTTCTGCTTCGCCGAGGCTCCCATGGCTC
>CAJWGI010000030.1 GCA_913031335.1 uncultured Anaerolineales bacterium
GCCAAAACGTGGCCGACGCTTTCCGCGCGGAAGCGAATGTCTTTTCCCGGCGGTCGGTAGTGCTAGTGGACAACGTCTGCACTACTGGCGCGACTCTGGTGGCATGCGCTGAAGCGTTGCGGGCAGCCGGGGTCACGCAGGTTTGGACGGTAACGCTCGCGCGCGCCGCACGCCGATGATAATCTAATCACATTACGGACCATTAGGAGGCCAGCATGACAATACCGGTAACAATCAGTGCAAAGGGAATGACAGTAAATGAACGCTTGCAGGCGCACATAGAAAAAAAGGTCGGGAAATTAGACCGCTATCTACCCGAGCTGCGCGCAGCGCAATTGGACCTGGTCGTGAACAAGGCGGCGCGCAACAGCGGGGACAGAAAGGTGGCGCAGATAACGCTGCAGGTACCGCGAACCATACTACGCGCCGAGGAACACTCAGCTGATTTTTTTGCCTCGGTGGATAAAGCAGTTGAAAAGGTCTACCGCCAGATCGAGCGCCATAAAGGAAGACAGGTACACAGCCGGCACATGGAGCCCGGCCAGGAGCGTGTAGGGGAAGTGCTCGCCAATCAGGAACAAGCCACCTGGGAAACACACACTGACGAAAAGGAACGCGTGGTGCGCCGCAAAAGGTTCGCGCTCTCTCCCATGAACGAACAGGAAGCCATCGAACAAATGGCCTCGCTCGGACACGAGAGTTTCTTCGTATTCTACAACGTGGACACAGCCTCAGTTAATGTGGTCTACCGCCGCCACGATGGCGGATATGGCCTGATAATACCGGACATCAGCTGAACGATTTTTCGCGCACATCAAAGCGCAGCGCGCGCCACCTGAGATGGAACAAGCCGTAACAGCCGTGATAATGCTCGGCGCCGGCGGCCCCAGTGAGCATGAAGCGCTGGTACACGCCTCCCGCCGGCGGGCCGCCATCGCCACCGTGGAGGCCCTCGCCACGCTGAATCAGATTGACAGGATTATCGTGGCCGTGCCGGTAAGCGAACGCGTGCGCTGGGAGGCAGACCGTGATTTAGCCGCACTCTCCGGTAGCCTGCTATGGGATGTCGACCCACCCGAAAAGCCCTTTCACTTCGGCCGCCGCATAGGAGATATGGCGCGCCGCCTGCGACTGCAGCGTGCACTCTATATCGGCGCGGGCAGCATGCCCTTGCTCAGCCGCAAGAACCTAGCCGAGGTGGTTGACCGGCTCAGCCACGCGGGCGAGCGCTGGGCAATCACGAACAATTTTCACTCCAGCGATTGGCTCGGGCTGACTGACGCGACTGTGCTGCCGGACGCAGCCACCCGGCTGCCGCGGGACAACATGCTGGGTTGGGTATTGAAAGACAAAGCCGGTTTCACCGTGCAGGCGCTGCCGCCCACGGCCGCGACACAATTGGATATCGACACACCTACTGATCTGATGGCGCTGCGCTGGCACCCCGATACGCCCACGGATTTACGTTCTTTTCTGGCACAACGACTACCCGAGCAGCCGCTCGCCCGCTGGAAAGCAGCCGCCCGGGTGCTGACCACGCCAGGCAGCCACGTCGCCCTGATTGGGCGCGTCTCACCGCACACATGGCATGTTCTGCAGGTGAACACCGAGGTATGGATCAGAGTGTTCTCCGAGGAACGCGGCATGACCGCCAGCGGCCGGCGGGGAGGTGGCCGCGTACGCTCGTTGCTGGCGCACTTCATGGAGCGCTCCGGGCCGAAGGCTGTGTTCGACCAGTTGGGCGAAATGGTGGCGGCTGCTTTCATCGACACGCGCGTGTTTCTGGCGCACCACGGAAAGTGGCCCTCAGCGGCAGACCGTTATGCCTCGGATTTATGCCAGCCTGAGAAGATAAGCAATGCACGCCTGCGCAGCTTCACCGAGGCCGCGATAACCTGCCGCGCCCCGATGGTGCTGGGTGCGCATGGGGCCGTGTCGGGCGGATTATATGCGCTGGTGGAGACGCTTCAGGCGGGAACAGACTGGCTGCCCGACGCCGTGCAAGCGGCGGCTACCAACCATCGATGAACGGCTGCCATTTGCTGTGCGCGGCTGTGTAATTCCCAAATCGATAGGAGGCGGTCGGGCGCGGCTCGAAGGGTTTCCTTCTCAAGCACATGCGCGCTTTTGATGGCACTTTCCCGCCTTTGCGGCGATTACACGGCGCGCAGGCGGCCACCACGTTGCTCCACGTGTGGCTGCCCCCGTGACGGCGTGGCACAACGTGATCGATGGTGAGCTGATGAGTACGCTGCCCGCAGTACTGACAGGTGTGCCCGTCGCGTCGAAAGACCTCGCGCTTGCTGAGTTTTACGCGTGGTCGCGGCCGACGCACCATGCGGCCCAACCGAATAATTGACGGACACGGAAAGGCATCGCTCGGGGTGCGCACCATGCCGCGCCCGTTCAACACCAGTTCGGCCTTGCCATGCAGCACCAAACCCATGGCGCGCCGCACGCTGGAGACATTCAGCGGCTCGTAATTGGCATTGAGCACCAGCACCGGGAGCTGCAGTATCGGTTGCATTCTCTGCGGGGCAGATTGTAACAGAGGGCCCAATCCGCGACAAGGTTCGCTCAGGCTGTCGCGGCCACGTCGTGGCTCAGCGCATCCAGTTCCCGGTAAAGCGCCCATTGCGAATGCGCCATAAGCGCGCTCAGCAGCAGCCCGTGCCAGCCCATGCGCCACCCCGAGAGCGCTACGAAACGCCAGAAAAACTGGCGCAACGGCTGCAGCGCGAAATTGTGCATTCGCGCCCGCTCGCCCTGATTGCGCAGCACGGCGGCGGCGTAGCGCGCGTAGTGGCGCTGCCGCGCGACGAATTCCGTCACGCTGGCGTAATTGTGGTGAATGAGCGCATGACGCAAGCGCCCGGTGAGCCCGTCAAGCTGCAGTATTTCATGCACATGCCGCTCGGGGTCGTAGCGGCCGCACTCCCGCCGAAAGAGACGCAGCTGATAGTCTGGATACCAGCCGGCGTACAAAGTGAGTTTGCCGAAAATAAAATTGTGACGTGGCAGCCACCACCCCACCGGCCGCTGCGCCCGGATGGCTTCGCGCAGCTCGCGCGCCAGTTCTGGGGTGACGCGTTCGTCCGCGTCCACGAAAAGCACCCAATCCGCCCGCGTCTCCGCCAGAGCGGCGTTGCGCTGCGCGGCGTAGTTGTCAAAGCGGCGTTGCAGCACCCGCGCGCCGTGCTCCCGCGCGATTTCGCGCGTGCGGTCCGTGCTGCCCGAGTCGAACACCAGCGCGTCGTCCGCCCATCTCAGCGAGGCGAGACAATCGGGCAGCGCGCGCTCTTCGTTCAGAGTGAGAATGATTGCGCTGAGCAAATCAGAAGGGCCTGGCCGCCGCCCCGGCCGCTCCGGAGCGACTGACGGGCAATTGTATCCCAAGGTATACTTTGCCACAATGCAACGCACAACCGGCATCAAACAGTGGGCCGCTTTCTTCACCCTCGGCGGCTTCTGCTGGGGCACATCCTATTTCTGGATAAAAATCGCGATCGCCGAGATTGGCCCGTTCACGCTGGTGGCGCTTCGCGTCACGCTGGCAACCGTGGCAATCTGGGCGTGGGTGCTGGTGCAGAAAATCCCCCTTTCCGCTCCCACGAAGGAAATTGGCCTAATGGCACTGCTGGGAATCACGAACCTGGCCCTGCCGTTCACGTTGATTTCCTGGGGCGAAACGCGCATCGATTCAGGGTTGACCGGCCTGCTCACCGCGACGATGCCGCTCTTTACTACGCTCATCGCGCACTGCTTCATCGCCAACGACCGCATCACCGTTCCCAAGACCATCGGTGTAGTGCTCGGATTCTCCGGCGTGGGCATATTGTTCATCCGTGACCTCGGTCCCGGGGAAATCTCGTTTAATCTGTGGGGACAGGCGGCGGTGATTGGCGCTGCGCTTTGCTACGCTTCGAGCACCGTCTATAATCGCCGCTTTCTGCAGGGGCAGCACCCGATTGCAATCACGGCATTCGCACTGCCCTTCGCCGCGGCCACCATGTGGTTGCTGGCTCCGCTCGTGGAGGCGCCGTTCACTCTGCCACGGCTCCCGCTCACCTGGATTGCCACCGCGTGGCTTGCGCTCATTGGCACCGCACTGGCCTATCCACTGGTGTTTTTCCTCGTTCACACTTGGGGACCCACGCGCACCTCGCTGGTCGCTTATGTCATTCCGGTGACCGCGCTTACGCTCGGGGTAATTGTGCTGCAAGAGGTCTTTGATTGGCGGCTCGCGCTCGGCGGGCTGCTCATCATCATGGGCATCGCCACGGTGAACTGGCGCACGTGGCTCCCTGGCCTGTGGCGCGTGTGCGCCCCAAAGCGCCCGTTTCCTTTCCCGGCAAAATGAACTACAGACGCCGTGGCCGCCCGGCGACGGAATGGGTTGGCGCTCTGTCGTTGACCCAAATCCGGTGAAGGGGTACACTATTTGCCGCACCAGCACGGGAAAGGAGTGAAAGAATGAAACGCGCGGTCAGCGTCAGCATCGGGTCATCCAAGCGGGACAAGCGTGTCGAGATCACCTTACTCGGCGAACAGGTGACTATCGAGCGCATCGGCACCGATGGCGACATGGAGCGCGCGTCCGACCTGTTCAGAGAAATGGATGGCAAGGTGGATGCCTTCGGGGTCGGCGGCGCTGACCTTGGCCTGCAGGTGGACAACAAATGGTATCAGCTCCACTCCGTGAAGCCCATGGTGCGCCACATCAAGAAAACCCCTTTCGTGGACGGACTGGGCCTTAAAACCACACTCGAGCGGGGCGCGGCCGCGTTCATTGAAGCCAGAATCGGGGCAGAAATCAGCCCACGCCGCGCCCTTTTCACCGCCGGTGCAGACCGGTGGGGCATGTCTGTCGGGTTCGTTGAAGCCGGATACGACTGCGTTTTTGGCGATTTGATGTTCGGGCTGGACCTTCCCATCCCGGTGCGTTCCATCGCCGCTCTCAAGCGCGTGGCCGCTGTTGTGATGCCTATTGCCGGGCGCATGCCTTTTTCCATGCTTTACCCCACCGGCGAGAAACAGGATGAAATCGTGCCGAAGCACCAGAAGTGGTACCGCTGGGCCACAGTTCTGGCAGGAGATTGCCATTTCATTAAAGGCTCGATGCCCGCCAGATTAGACGGAAAAATAGTGGTCACCAACACCACTACCCTGAAGGATGTGGGCCTTTTTCGCGAGCGCGGCATCGCCTACCTGGTCACCACCACCCCGGTGCTCGATGGCCGCTCTTTCGGCACCAACATGATGGAGGCCGCGCTGGTGGCATTGGCAGGAAAAGAGCGTACACTGACCATCGCGGAGCTGACCGACTTGATTGACCAACTCGGTTTCGAGCCGCAGCTTCAAGACCTGCGCTCCTGACCGGGAAGCAGCTGAGCGAATGGATGCAATAATCGGAGCAGGCGGAATCGCCAAACCGGATGACCCGCTGCTCGGTCTGCTGGCTCAGGGCGAACCCAAAGCGCTGCTGCCAATTGCGGGCAAACCGATGGCGCAATGGGCGCTTGACGCCGTAGCCGCCACCGACCGCATTGAAAACGTGGTCGTCATCGGGCTGACGCCGGAACACGGTCTGCATTGCGGCGCGAAACCGGTGCACTATATGCGCAGCGCCGGCAGCATCTTCGATAACGCGCGCGCCGGTTGCGCCCGCGTGCTTGAACTAAACCCGGAAAGCACGCGCACGCTCTGGGTGAGCGCCGATCTGCCGCTGCTCACGCCCGCAATGTTCAACTGGTTCATCGACCGAACAATGGAAAGCGAACACGAGCTGTATTACCAGATCATCGAGCAGAGCGTGATGGAGTCGCGCTTCCCCGCCTGCAAACGCACCTACACAAGGCTAAAAAGGAAAACCGTTTGCGGTGGCGATGTCAGTGCGATCAACCCGAACGTGGCTTCCGGCGCGCACCCGGCGTTCGGAAAAATCAGCGCCGCCAGAAAGAGTGTGGCCAAACAGGCCGCGCTCGTCGGGCTGCGGCCGTTGCTGCTGCTGCTCACCCGACAGCTGACCAGCGACCGCGCCGCCGCCATCGTGCGCAAGCGTCTAGGACTGCACGGGGTGTTCATCGACACGCCGTACCCCGAAATGGGCATGGACGTGGACAAACCGGAGCAGTACGAAATCGCTCGGCACGAACTGGAGCGACGGCCCAACAGGTGACAGGCTGGCAGCGCTTGCGCGCGGCGGATGAGCGCTGGACGCACCGCCTTTGCATCGCCGAGAACCCGGGATTGCTGCGTGCAGCGGCCATGTTTATGGCGCACTCCGGTGATAGCTGGTTCTGGGGCATTGGGCTAGCAGTCGTATGGCGCTGGGGCGGCCCGGGCTGGCAGCGCTGGGCGCTCACCCTGTTCACCGCCATTCTCGGAGCCGGACTGATTGTGATGATGTTGAAGTTCGCCATCCGGCGACAACGTCCGGCCGGCGACTGGGGCGGATTTTATCGCAGAACCGACCCGCACTCGTTTCCCTCCGGCCATGCCGCTCGTGCGGCGTTGCTGCTTGGCCTCGCGCTGTGGCTGGGACCGGACTGGTTCCGGCTGGCGATGCTAATCTATTCGCCGCTGATGGCGTTGGCGCGCATTTCTATGGGGGTGCATTTCCTCTCGGATGTGGTCGCCGGATACGCGCTGGGATTGCTGCTGGCCGCATCCTCCCGCTGGTGGTTGAGTAGCATCGGCTGGCTGCCCGCGCTGAGCGCGGGATAGACAGCGTGCAAGCCGGGGGACTCCCACTCTACGTCCATTCCGTCTGAGCCTGCTCTTCCAGCTCGACGCGCCACACTTTCTCGGCCTTGTCGATGAAAAGCACCCCGTCCAAATGGTCGTATTCGTGCTGCAGCACGCGCGCCATCCAGCCGTGCGTCCTCAGTTTTCGCTTCTGACCATGACGGTCGAGGTACTTAATGATGATTTCATGCGGGCGGCTCACATCGCCAAGATATTCGGGTATGGATAGACACGCCTCGGTGCCGACCACGGCGTCGCCAGTGAAGCGTGTGATTTTCGGGTTTATCATCACATGCGTACGCCCGAGGCCGGGCGGCGGGGATGCGTCGGAGTCATCTCCAGTACCCGGTTCCTCCTCCAGCCGAGCGACGAACAGACGCAGGCCTTGCGCCACCTGAGGGGCTGCCAGCCCGACGCCCGGCGCAGCCTGCATTGTCTCAAGCATGTCGTCAATCAGCGTCTGCAAGCGCGCATCGAAAACAGTAACCCTGGCCGCCTTTTTTCGCAGTGTCGGATTAGATGGCGTGATGATTGTTAGCAGAGTCATTCTCCAAAGGTTTGTAGCCGCTGGCAGTCAGTCTGGCTTGGGAGGCCGGGTGATGTCGGCATAAGCGGTCAGCCAGTCAGCGATTTCGCGTTGGCGTTGTTGCGCTTCTTCACCCTCGCGCTGTTCAAAGTGTTGCTCCAGCCGCAGGAAAATCTCCTGTTGCACTGAGAGCGGATTGCCCACCCAGTCGAAGGTCAGTCGGCCGGTTTCTCCGCCGGTTTCAATCGTGACGGTACCATAATTGAAAAGGTTTGCGAAGATGCCCGGGCGGTCATAACTGACATTCAGTACCGATTCAATGGGCGCGCTGCGCTGGATGAGACGGCCCAGCAGGGGCTTCTTTTCTGCATCAAAGAGCCTTTCCGGAGTGAGCGTGTAAACATCCGCCCGCCAATCCTCGAATTGGTACCACGCCCAGAAAGCGAAAAGCCCGTAACCGAAGACGAGAAAAGCATCCCAGCGCAGCGACCCGGCGAAGGTGGGGGCCGAACCCGGCCCGGCGATGGCAACGATCGACATGAACATCATCCCGAGCACGCCGCCAGCCAACCGCTTTATAAGCATCAGTGGATGTTTCCGCCAGGTGATGGCGTTGCCGCTCCGCTCTCGAAAGCGGGGCAGCAAATAACGGCGCACACCGGTCAGCGCGCCCTGCGCTGCCAGCTGTGGTTCGGACACCGCCGGTTCCACGGTGGGCTGCCCAGAAGCGTGCGGCTGCCAGCCAATTCCGGTACGTATTGTTTCCGTGATAGTTTCATGATCGGCAGCGCGCGCTGCACTGCGCGCGCGCTGCGCGCGTTCCAGAATGACCTCGCGTACCGCGCCCGGATTGGCCACATTGCGGAAAACCACCTGCCCGGCAAACGCCTGAATGACCACATCGCCGTACCCGAAAATCTGCTCGATAGCACCCTGTGTAATTTCCACCGCCCGCACTCGCTTGAGCGGCGCTTCCGCGCGCGTTTTGTGGATTATCATCAGGCGCTCGTCGCTGACCACGCGCCGGTCGGTCACCAGATAGGCATCATCGCGCCAGTCCACCACCAGCAGCGCCACCCAGGCAGGAAATGCCACCCCGCTCGCCAGGATGAGCGGCCACCATGGCAGTCCATTCACTGCCAGACCGGCAGCCCCGAATGCCGCCCCGCCGAGCAAGAAGAGCGGGAAAAGCATCCTGAGTGCCAGCCAGGGCCAGTGCGGCACACATAGCAGGGTCACCGCCTCTTGCGCCCGCAGCCCGGGCTGCCGCCCGCGTTTACGCAGCAGCTGCATCGAGCGAGTGTTCAAACGAATACGCGCGGCAATTGGGGCGTGTTCTCGCGCCAGTCTGATTACAATCCCACGCTCGAGCGCTAGCAGCTCCGTGGCCTGCAACGGGGTCACAGTGTCAAGGTGCCGCGCCCCTTCCAGCAGCGCGCGCCCGCCGAAAAAATCGCCCGGCTGGAGCCACGTCAATTCCTTGGAATCCCCGCCCGCGCGACGCGCCCGGCCGGTCACCGCCACTGCCCCGGAATATACCAGGTATAACCATGCGGCCCGGTCGCCCGCGCTGTAAACCACCTCGCCGGCTTCATGCGAGTGCAGCGCGCATTGCTGCGCGAGGTCGTGCAGCACCGTCGCCGGCAGCGCAGAAAACGGAGGATGACTCTCGAGAAAAGTAGTAATTTCCGCAGTGGTGATGGACATGAGCAGCCTTCGCCGCCTGATTTTAGCACGAAGCACGCCATCGCTGCCAAGGCCATCGCCCCAGACGGTAACGGCTCGAGCCACCTGGTTCGTCCGTGCTATAATCCGGCTGACTCCGAGGCGGACGCCACGCATAGCCGCCAAAACCACAAAAATGAGCAACAAGACGCAGCGAAAAACCGGGACCAGAAGCCGGAAAAGCCAGCGCGGCGGCCTGACAGGCGAGCAGAAAATGGATGTTATGGGAGTACTGCTCGCGTTGGTGGGAATATTACTGCTGCTGGCGTTCTTTTCTCCCAACAACAGCCCTATCGTCAGACGGTTGGTGCAGGCACTGCGGCAGCTTTTCGGTTTGGGGCGCTTTGTGGCCCCGTTCGTCTGCCTAGCAATGGGAATCTGGGTAATACTGCGCCACTTTTCCGAAC
>CAJWGI010000031.1 GCA_913031335.1 uncultured Anaerolineales bacterium
TCGCGCTTCAACTGCAATGGGTAGTACAGTCTCAGTTTGCTGGCTACTTTGCCGCGGTGGATCAAGGTTTCTACAACGATGAAGGTCTGGAAGTAACTATCAAGGAAGGCGCCGTTGACATCGTGCCACAGCAAGTGCTCGCTTCCGGCCAGGCGGACTTCGCTGTCTCATGGGTCCCCAAGGCGCTGGTATCGCGCGAGGAAGGTGCCGCGATCGTGAACATTGCGCAGGTCTTCCAACGCAGTGGCACACTGGAGGTTTCTTGGAAGGATTCAAACATCACCAGGCCCGAAGACTGGAAAGGCAAGACGGTCGGTACCTGGGGTTGGGGGAACGAGTTCGAGCTTTTGGCTGCCATACGCAAGGCTGGCCTCGATCCTGATGCTGATCTCACCATCCTCCAGCAGCCGTTCGACATGTCGCTGCTGCTCAATCGTGAAGTGGACGCGGCGCAGGCTATGACCTACAATGAGTACGCTCAGGTGCTCGAAGCGGAGAATCCGGATACCGGCCAATTGTATCAACCGGAGGACCTGACGGTTATCAATTTTAACGATGTCGGCACTGCTATGTTGCAAGATGCAGTCTGGGCGCGTGAAGATTGGCTGGCCGACGAGGCGAATCAGGAAATCGCCGAGAGCTTTCTGCGGGCGACCTTCCGCGGGTGGGTGTTCTGTCGCGACAACTTTGAGGAGTGCGTTGACATCGTACTTAAGAACGGACCCACTCTGGGTAAGGGCCACATGACTTGGCAACTGAATGAGATCAACAAACTGATCTGGCCCTCGCCAGCCGGAATTGGTGTGATGGATACAGGGTCGTGGAATCAGACGATTGATGTTTCCACGTCGGAGAAGGTACTGAAAGCCGCGCCCGATGCTGGCGCCTACCGCACCGACCTGGCGGAGACTGCGCTTGATGGTCTCAAGAACGATGGCATCGACGTTACGGGTGCGAGTTATTCACCGCGCTCAGTGGAGATCACGCCCGGCGGAGAGTAACCCTCTGCCACTCAACAAGCGGGGCTGCCTGCTATGGGCGGCCCCGCCCATCCCCAATGACCCAGACGGGAGCGGCGATGTGCTACTGGAGGACATTACCCAACCGGGCGTTGCTGCCCCAGGGGTCATGACGAGAAAATGAGACACTGGTGATGGACGCCATCATTCAGCCTTCGTCTTGGTCATCAGGTCGAGCAGTGGACCAAGTGTTTTTACGGAGGATAAGCTTATGACGAGAACTGTCCGTGGTGCGTTGCTGCAATGCGCGTACGCCGGTGATAAGCAGACCACGATTGACAGACATATAGATTATGTCGAACAAGCCGCTAAACAAGGCGCACAGATTATGTGCTTACAGGAGCTTTTTTACGGCCCCTATTTTTGCCAAGTGCAAGACGTCAAACACTATTCGTGGGCGGAACGTGTGCCGGATGGGCCGACCACCAGTTTGATGCAGGAACTTGCGGAAAAGCACAACATGGTGCTGATCGCGCCGGTGTATGAAGAAGAACAGACCGGCGTACATTACAACACAGCAGTAGTTATTGATGCCGATGGTACCTTCCTGGGTAAGTATCGCAAAACGCACCTTCCTCAGGTAAAGGGATTCTGGGAGAAGTTCTATTTTCGCCCCGGAAACTTGGGATATCCAGTGTTTGACACCACAGTTGGAAAAGTCGGCGTCTATATTTGCTACGATCGTCATTTTCCGGAAGGTGCGCGCATGTTGGGCTTACATGGGGCAGAGATAGTCTTTATTCCCTCGGCGACCTCTCGGGGCCTCTCCCAGCATTTGTGGAAGATCGAGCAGACCTCACACGCCATCGCCAACGGCTACTTCGTGGGCACGATTAATCGTGTTGGCGTCGAGAAGGAGTTCGGTCCCAATGATTACTACGGTCAGTCCTATTTCTGTGACCCACGCGGCCAATTCGTGGGCGAGGTCGCCAGCGACCGTGACGAAGAGCTTATTGTCCGCGACTTAAACTTGGACATCATTCAGGAAGTGCGCAATACATGGCAATTCTACCGTGATCGACGACCGGACCTGTATGGTGACATCGGGGCTGCGTGAGAGGTAAAGAGAAGGTTTAGAAGGAGAAGCTGATTATGAAGACCCTTATCAAAGGAGGTACCATCATTACCGCCTCCGACACCTACGAAGCCGACCTGCTGATTGCAGATGACAGAATTGCTCTGATGGGCGCTGATTTGCCCGCTGAGGATGCTAAAGTTGTAGATGCAACTGGTAAGATGATTACCCCCGGTGGCATTGACGTACACACTCATCTTGAGCTGCCCTTCTTCGGCACTGTTTCTTCGGACGATTTTTACACCGGCCAGAAGGCCGCTGCCTTTGGTGGCACAACGACCCATATCGATTTCGTTATTCAGGCAAAAGGTGAGAGCCTACACCAGGCTATCGAAAACTGGCATAAAAAGGCCGGATCCAAATCGGCAGCGAATTATGGCTTCCACGTCGCCATTACTGACCTAACCGACGAGGTGATGGATGAAATTCCCTCTATTGCCGACGAGGGGGTGACCTCTCTCAAACTCTTCATGGCCTATAAGGGTGTCTTTCAGGTGGATGACACCACGTTGTTCAAAAGCCTGATGAAAGCTGCTGAGGCAGGAATGATTACCATGGTACACGCCGAAAACGGCGATGTGCTAGACGTGTTAATCAAGGAAAACGTCTCAACAGGCAACTTGGCAACAGCGTATCATGCCTACAGCCACCCAGCCTGGGCTGAGGCAGAGGCAACGATGCGCGCGGTGGCACTTGCGGGAATTGCTGGGGCACCGCTTTATGTGGTGCACATGACCTGTGAAGAATCCGTGGATCAATTGCGTTACGGGCGCGAGCGCGGATTGCCGGTGATGGGTGAGACATGTCCTCAATATCTGTTTTTCACGGTGGATAATCTGTGTCAGTCAGATGGCGCTAAGTATGTGTGCTCTCCACCGGTGCGAGTCGAGAAAGATAACGAGTACCTGTGGAATGCGCTTGCAGCCGGACATTTACAGGCCGTGTCAACCGACCATTGCCCCTTCATGTATGAAGGTACAAAACCCATTGAATACGAAGGCGAGCAATATCAGATGGCTGGCAAAGAACTGGGGCAGGGGGACTTCTCCAAAATCCCGAATGGGATGCACGGTATCGAAGACCGTATGCTCGTCCTGTGGACGTATGGAGTCGGCAAAGGACGAATTTCGCCCAACAAATTTGTGGAATTGACTGCTACTAATCCAGCCAAGATTTTTGGTATGTATCCAAGCAAAGGTGTCGTTGCCGTCGGTGCAGACGCCGACCTGGTGATTTGGGACACCGAAGCGACCAAGGTTATCAGTTGGAAGAACATGCATACCCGTACTGACCACAACGTGTACGAAGGTTGGGAATTAATCGGTCTGCCAGAGAGAGTTTATGTACGTGGCCAACTGCTGGTGCACGGCGAAACTTGGAACGGCGAGCCAGGAGGTGGAAGCTACGTGCGTCGCAGTACCCACGCACAGATTGTTTGATGTACAGTTGGAAAAACTGTAACTTATCCCGTTCTCCCTGATTAGGAATACACGTGAATAAAAACGAAATAATCGCAAAACAAAGAGAATACCTCTGGCCGAGCCACCTGCTTTACTACACTGATCCGATCCCTCTGGATCACGGAGAGGGGATTCATGTATGGGATGTAGATGGCAACAAGTATCTGGACTTTTTCGGCGGCATTCTGACAACTAGTGTCGGTCACAACAATCCCAAAGTGGTTGAACGCATTCGGAAGCAGGTCGGCAAACTAATCCACTCTTCTACGTTGTACCCAAATGAGAATCACGTCAACCTTGCTGAGAAGCTTGCTGCCATCACTCCCGGCGCCTTGCAGACTTCTTTCTTCACCACGTCTGGTACCGAAGCGAACGAAACTGCGGTCATGCTAGCCAAGGCTTATACCGGTGAGCACGAAATCATCGCTCTACGTCATGGTTACAGTGGGCGCTCAGCGTTGGCAATGGGGCTGATGGGGCAAGCGCCGTGGCGCATCGGCCCGACCCAGATACCTGGCATAAAACACGCTATGAATCCGTATTGCTACCGCTGTCCCCTTCGCATGACATATCCTGAGTGTGACGTGGCTTGTGCCCAAGACATCGAAGAAGTAATACGTACCACGACCTCCGGTCGCATTGCAGCTTTTTTGGCCGAGCCAATTCAAGGCGTGGGCGGGTTTATTACCCCGCCAACAGAGTACTTCGAAATCGCAGTGGCCATCATTCATCGCTATGGCGGTGTGTTTATTTGCGATGAGGTGCAGACCGGCTTTGGACGAACCGGTCAGCATTGGTTTGGTATACAGCACTGGAACGTGGAGCCAGACATCATGACGATGGCAAAAGGCATCGCGAACGGCTTGCCGTTGGGCAATACGATTACGACCCCTGAAATTGCGGATCGACTTGTAGACAAAGGGATGACGATAAGCACTTTTGGAGGCAATCCGGTTTCATGCGCCGCATCATTGGTGACCATAGACGCAATAGAAGAGGAGGCCGACCCTCAACATGTTGCAGGCGTTGGGGGACGACTGCGAGCCGGCTTGGAGCAACTGTGGTACAAATACCCATTAATAGGAGATGTGCGTGGAAAGGGGTTGATGCAGGGAGTGGAGTTGGTCTCAGACCGTGACACAAAGGAGCCAGCTGTAGATGCAGTGGTACAAATCTTTGAGCAAACGCGCGCGCGCGGCCTGCTGATCGGTAAAGGCGGCCTTTACAACAACGTTTTGCGTATTGCTCCGCCCCTTACAGCCACCGATGAGCACGTGGATGAGGCGTTGGGAATCTTGGATTACGCGTTTGCACATGTGCAAGAGAGTTTCTAGTCAAATATGATTCTCGTTACCGGGGCAGCTGGGAAAACCGGGAGGGTCGTCATCCGGGCTCTGGCGGGCAAGAAGCAAAGCGTGCGCGCGCTGGTGCGGCGAAAGCAGCAGGTCGAAGAGGTGCAGGCAATCGGGGCTACTGAGGCTGTTGTCGGCGATTTGCTGGATGAATCGTTACTCCAGCAGGCCGCCCGAGGTGTGCACGCGGTCTACCACATTTGTCCCAACGTCCACCCGGATGAGATTGCAATGGGCAAGGTTAGCATCGCTGCCGCCGTTAGTGCCGGTGTAAAGCATTTCGTTTTCCATTCGGTGTTGCGTCCGCAAATTGAGGCCATGCCGCACCACTGGCGCAAGATGCGCGTGGAAGAAGCGTTGTTTGCATCGGGGTTGCCGTTCACGGTATTGCAGCCGGCAAGCTACATGCAGAACATACTCGCCGAATGGGATGGCGTTGTCGAGCGCGGCGTGCTGGCTGCGCCTTACTCAGTGCAGTCGCAGAGTAGTCCAGTTGACCTGCAGGATGTGGCTGCCACTGCTGTAATTGTGTTATGCGAGCCAGGGCACCATGGCGCGATTTACGAACTGTGCGGTCCGGAGGTGCTCAACCAGAGCGAACTGGCCACAATAATCAGTGCCCATGTGGGGCATGCAGTGCGTGCAGAGCAGACCGGGCTGGGCGAATGGGTGCGGCGGGCGCGTGCCGATGGCTTGGGCGAGTACGCGCTTGAGACCCTACGCAAGATGTTCTGTTACTATGACCAATATGGATTCTGGGGCAACTCACACACGCTTCACGCTTTACTTGGGCGGCGCCCGACCTCATATGATGCTTTCGTGAAACGCGTGCTACGCGAAAAGCGGCTGACCCGGGCGCATTGAGGCATGGTCGCCGGCAAGGGCCGGCTTGCCTCCCGCCCTGAAAATCACAAGTCGCAATAAAATAGAATATCCATGTACACCGCTCACGCTGTTTCTAGGCTTCGGGACGAACGCGCGGAGACACGATGACAGTTGAAGTAGTCCTGGTGCTGCTGGTTACCTTTATGGCCGGGTTGCTGCCGGGGTGCGTTCCGCTATGGGTTGGTCGAGCGTACGGAGAAACGCCGATGCGCTGGATGACCGGGCTGGCTGCTGGGTTCCTGTTGACGGCTGCCTTCCTTACCACTGTACCTGAGGGTTTTGAAATGGTGTTTCATGAATTGGAATTGGCTTCCGAGGTCGAGATGTCAGCGTGGTCTATGCGCGCGCTGAAATTGGCCGGCCCCGGGGTAATCGTACTTGCGGGGTTTCTGCTCATGATGGCGATTGAATCGCTGGGAATCGGGCACGCCATTCATGAGGAATATCACCACCACGAGCGCGACCATGGACATGCACATGTGCACCATCCGCGCGGGCTCACTCTCAGCGTGGCCATTGGCCTGACGGTGCACGCGCTCACCGATGGAGTGGCCATTGGCGCATCGCAGGCGACCGGTGCGGCCGATGTCGCGCTGCCGCTGCTTGTCGGCGTCATCACCCACAAAATGCCGGCTGCGTTCAGTCTGGCGGCCTTCGGGATGCATGAGTTGAGACGCCGCCGAAGCGTGTTGGGTTACCTCATAATCTTTGCGCTGGCCACCCCGGCGGCGATGTACGCGAGTTGGTACGGACTGGGGAGCGTGAGTGAGCTGTGGATTGGCCTCACGCTTCTATTTTCGGCCGGCACTTTTACTTATGTGGCCACAGTTGACCTGCTCCCCAATGTGCACAACCCGCGCACGGGCCGCGACGTGCTCTGGCAGATAATTTTGGCTGCGGTGGTCATGACCGTACTCGTGTTTGTGCTCAAATCGGGCGGTATGGCGCCGCACCCGCATTAAGCGCATCCACTCACATTAATTGCGGTCGTGGTCGCTATGGGTATAATCCTTGCGATCTAGCAATAGGGCACGGAACTTGAGCTTGAATCGTTTCCTGCTAAAAGGTTGTGGTCTGTGGTTGTTCTGGCTTCTGGTTGCCTGCCGGGCGGGCGCACCTGACCCGGGTTCTGGGGTAACAGACGGAGCCGGCGACCGGTACACGCCGAGCGACGACCAGCCGACGGTGATGGCGGTCGCGAGTACCGAGCCGCTCGCGGCGCGTGTGAACGGGGAGCCGATTTCCGAGCGGGAATATGAGCGCGCTGTGCTGCGTTTCGAGGCCGCGCTCGAAGCGCTTGATTTTGACCCTGCGGAGCAGGGCGATTATCGCCTCGCCGTGCTAGAGCGGGCCATCGATGCGCGCTTGATCGCGCAGGCAGCGCGCGCGCGTGCCGTGGAGCTTGCCCCGCATGAGTTGCAAAACGCTCTCGATGAGAGCGTGCAGGCGCGCGGCGGCCAGGTGGGTTTCGATGAGTGGTTACAGGCGAATCATTACCGCGAGGACGAGTTTCGCCGGGAGTTGCAGGCGCAGCTGCTGGCCAGCAAGGTTCAGGCCGAAGTTCTGAGTGCTGTCGGCAGCGCGGCTGAGCAGGTGCGGGCGCGCCACGTGCTTGTCGCCGCGCGTGAGCAGGCCGAGGCGCTAGATGCGCAACTGGCGGCTGGCGCGGATTTTGCAACCATAGCGCTTGCGCACTCACTCGACAGGAGCACGCGCGTCAACGGCGGAGACCTGGGATGGTTTCCGCGCGGCCTACTCACCACGCCGGAACTTGAAACGGTGGCGTTCGCGTTGATGCCCGGTGAGCGCAGCGATATTGTGAAAACCTCGCTCGGTTTTCACCTTGTCGAGACTCTTGAGCGCGACGCGCAGCGTGAACTATCGCCGCAGTCCGCGCTCGCGGTTCGGCAAGTGGCCGTGGAGAGTTGGCTGGCGGAACTGCGCGCGGGGGCGGATATAGAGCGGTTTGGTCCATGACGGGTTGAACGCGGCAGGAGCACTGTTTATGCGACAACGAAGATTTTCGTTTCTTGACGTACTGACCTCGGCGTTACTCTACGCGACGATGATGATCGGCGGTCTCTATCTGTTTATTTTCCTGGAACCGCAAACCGTCATCAACCCCTTCCCGCCGCCGACAATGCCGGTACGGGCGGTGCTGGCGACCAATACGCCCACCCCGGCTCCCGCAACGCCTACCCCGCTGCCATTGCCCACCGCACTACCCACGGCCGTGCCGGTCGTGGTCGTCACCGAGACCAGCCTGCCGCCAACGGCTATTGTGGTCGTGCCGGAACCGACGGCCATCCCAACCACTGAGCCGACCGCCGCGCCGACGGTCTTCGCTTACGCGCTCCAGGAGGGCAGCATTGGTTACACCACGCAGTTTGCCTATCCGGATTTGGATTGCGCTTGGATGGGCATCGCCGGGACAGTTTTTGATGCTGCGGGCGACGCCGCGGAGGACATGATTGTGCATGTGGATGGCCCGGACGGATTCGCCATCGATGCTATCGCCGGAACCCGGCCTGAGTTCGGCCCGGCCGGTTACGAGGTGACGCTGGCGAACGCGCCGATGGATAGCGACCAGATGTATGTCGTCCAATTGCTGGATGTGTATGGCGAGCCGGTTTCGGAGCGCTATGCGGTCACCACTTTCGATGACTGTGACCGCAATCTGATTCTGGTCAACTTCGTACACAACCGGTGATGGCGGTGCGTCGGCACGATGGGCACGCTCTATCTCATCGCCACGCCGATTGGCAATCTGGAAGACCTCAGCCCGCGCGCGGCGCGCATGCTGGGCGAGGTTGATTTAATCGCAGCTGAAGACACACGCCACACTCGCAAACTGCTTTCCCATTTTAATATAAATACCCCGCTCACCAGCTACTTCGAGCACAATAAACTGAGTAAGCTCGATACCGTGCTGGCGGCGCTGCGTCGCGGCGATGTCGCTTTGGTCTCTGACGGCGGCATGCCCGCGATTTCCGACCCCGGCTATGAGTTGCTGCGCGCTGCGCTGGCAGCCGGCCACGAGGTGCGGCCGCTGCCGGGGCCTTCCGCCCTGCTGGCGGCGCTGGCGGTTTCAGGCCTGCCGACCGACGCGTTTGTCTATCTAGGCTTTCTTCCGCGCAAGCCCTTGGAGCGTCGGCGGTTGCTGGCGGAAAATGTTTCCGACCGGCGCACGCTGGTCGCATTCGAATCTCCGCATCGGTTGCGCGCGGCACTGGCGGATATTGAAGCCGAGCTGGGCGAGCGCCCGCTGGCAGTGGCGCGTGAACTCACCAAGCTATACGAGGAAATCTTCCGAGGCGCGGTCAGCGCCGCGCGGGAGTACTTCGCGCAAGTGCCGGTGCGTGGCGAGGTCACGATTGTCATCGGCGGCTGCATCGAGTCGGTTCAGGAGAAATGGTCTCCCGAGCAGGTGCGCGCTGCGCTTCAGGCTGCTTTGCAGGCGGGGGAGAGTCGCTCTCAGGCGGCTAAAGAGGTCGCGCAGCAGAGTGGTTGGCCCCGGCGCGAGGTTT
>CAJWGI010000032.1 GCA_913031335.1 uncultured Anaerolineales bacterium
GACGCCAAAAAAACCGTACTACGCAAAATTACATACGGACTTTACGTGCTGACAGCCAGCGCCGGAGACGAACTGGCAGCGGGCACTGCGAACTGGCTCTCGCAGGCTTCGTTTACGCCGCCGCTGGTAATGGTGGGCGTGAAGGCTGACAGCGGCGTGCACGCGCTCATAGAGCGCAGCCGCGCCTTTGCCGTGAACATCCTCGCCGCCGGACAAAAAGACCTAGCTTCCGCTTTCTTCCGGCCGACCGAAGTGGGGAACGGGAATATCAACGGTTTCGCCTACGAACCGGGGCCGGAAACCGGCGCGCCACTGCTAACCGACCTGCCGGGCTGGTTCGAGGCGCGCGTCACAGGCGCAGTGCCGGGCGGCGACCACACTGTTTACGTGGCCGAAGTGATCTCTGTCGGTTTGCGGGATGCTGAAGCCAGATCGCTGGAGATGGGCAGCACCGGTTGGTTCTACGGGGGCTGAACTCTCGGCGCGCTGGCTTTTGCGGTCAACGCTTGAAAGCACTGCGCAACAGGAAGCTAATCGGCACGCTCACTAGGCTGACCACAAGCGCGCCCATGAAAGCTGCTTCGAACCCATCCACGCGGAACCCATAACCGAAATAGCGCCCGATGAGCCCGGCCAGCGCGAACATGACGGTGTTCACCAACAGCGCGCCGAGCCCAAGCGTAAGAATGATGAGCGGGCAGGTCAGGAATTTCAACAGCGGGCGAATGAACGCGTTCACCAGCCCGAAAATAAGCGCGTTGACGATAACGGCCTCCACGCTGTTGTCCACTGGCGTGATGCCGGGAACCACCCGAAAGGCCACCCAGATGGCTACCGCGTTCACGCCCCAGCGCAGAATTAATCCCCGCATCTAACAATAACCCGCTTCAAATCCACGTTTCTCATCTGCCGGCAGATTCTACCATTGGCGCGTGAATCCCACGACGCGGGGGCGATGCCCACAGAGTGGCATCTCCGCGGAACGGAGCCGGTCTCTCGCCAGCCATAAGGCCAGCGTGGAAAGCACGGAATGTGGGTCACGTTCCCGCACGCGGTCGCAGAACTTTGTGAAGCGCAACGGCCGCTGCCAGCGCGGCCAGCGACCCGAGCGCGAGTACCCCAAAAGCGCCCTCCCAGCGCAGGGGAACAGCGGCCGCGCCAGTTAAACTGGCGGGATTAAGGTAATCTAGCGCAGCCCCGAACAGTATCGGCGAGAGAGTACCAGCGCTAAACCCACAGAAGGAATACATTGCTAGCGCCCGCCCGAGGTACCTGCCGGGCACATTTTCGGTCAGCGTGGTGGAAATCACCGCCGAATCGGCGTTGGCGGCCACGGCCACGATGATGGCAACAGACACAGCGAGAATCAGGGGCGCACCCAGCACAAAACCTATGCTCAGCATTAATATCAGGCTGACGCTCGCGACCATGATGATTGTAAGCGAGCGGCCCGCCCGGTCTGAGAGAGCGCCCACCGCAGCTGTAGCCGCCGCACCGGTGAGGGTGGCCGTGCCCGCGAGGCCTGCGCCCGCAGCCGTGGCAGCATGCAGGCTACGCCCAGCAATCATCAGCGCGGTGGCCAGAAAGGCAGGCAGCCAACTGCGCAACCCCAGTACCTCCCAGGTGTGGGCTGTGTACGCGCCGATAGCGAGCAATGCGGGCCGATTGCGCAGCAGTTCTGCGATAGATGGACCCGCGTCCGGGGCCGGCTGCTGGGCGAGTTTCGGTGGCATTCCGGGCAGCGCGCGCCACACCACCAGCGCCCCGACTATTGGCCCGGCCGAAAGCAAGGCAAAGGCGGTGCGCCACCCCAGCACGGTGGAGAGACTGCCGCCCAGAGCAATAGAGGCCGCCGACCCGAGCGTAAAGGCAGAGACAAACACCCCCACCGACCCGCCGCGCCTTTCCGCAGATACCCGCTCGGATATCAAGCGCACTCCCGGCATGTAGATGCCCGCCACCCCCATCCCGGTCAGCGCGCGCCAGACAATCGCGCTAGTCATGTCGCGCGCCAGCAGCGCGAATCCAAGGTTTGCCAGACCGGCCCACAGGGCGCATGCCGGGAGCAAACGTCTCATCGGCAGGTAGTCAGTGACTGATGAAAGCACCAGCACAGCGGTGATGTAGCCCGCTTGAGTGGCCGCCTGAATCACGCCGGCTTGCGCATTGCTCAATCCCCATTCAGATTTGATGAGCGGGAGCGCGCCGGCAAAACTGAGGAAGACCAACACTGTGCCGGCCTGCACGACCCAGAGCGCGAGCAGCCAGCGGGGCGCGCGGAACACTCGAAACATGCGCGCAATTTTACCGCTTATTCAATTGGCAGGTATTCGCCGAGAAAAGGTATTTATACGTCAGCGCAACAGCCGGGACGGTTGTCGGATGTGGTCTGAGACACACAATCGAATTGACAGAAGCCCACAATCGATGATACACTGCCCCCTCTTTCTTTTTTCTTTGCGGAAGCCCGACGCGGGTGCCCGAATTGCGCAGCTGGATGATAGACGGACTGCGCGACCCAAACGGGCTAGCTGGGCACGGTACCTTTGCAGCCCGCAACGCTTGCGACATAGTCATAATAAAGAGGGAAGACAAACCGCATGTTTCGAAATGCGCCGGAACGGTTTTCATGGGTTGCGCTCCTGCTCTGGGCTCTTCGGGTAGGAGTGGTAATCCTCATCGTTTGGGGCGCATCTGCCACCATCGCCTCCGGCCGATACTCAGCCAGCAACTGGATAAGCCTGATTGTCGCCGGGCTGGCACAGGGAAGCGTTTACGCCCTGATTGCCCTGGGATACTCCCTGGTGTACGGCATTCTCTTGATGATCAACTTTGCCCACGGCGAGGTGTTCATGGCCGGGGCATTCACAGCCTATTTTGCGGCCCGTGCTCTAGCGAATTCCGGCTATCTGGAAAAGCATCCGCTGCTGACAATCGGCGCTCTACTGCTGGTGGCCATGACAACCTCCACAATCATCGCCGTCCTGCTGGAACGCATAGCATACCGCCCATTGAGAAATGCACCCCGGCTGGTGCCCCTGATCACTGCCATCGGCGCTTCTTTTTTCCTGCAATACACTTTTCGCGGCCTTTATGGATCTGGCTTCAAAGCCTACCCGGCGTTCGAGATTCTGCGGGGGAGATGGGTAATCGGCGGCGCAAGCATCCAGATAGTTCAGGTCGTGGTGCTGGTGAGCGCGCTGCTGCTGATGGCCGCACTGTTCTGGTTCGTGGAGCGTACCAAGACCGGTAAATCCATGCGCGCTGTGTCCGAAGACAAAGAAATCGCGGCGCTCATGGGCATCGATGTCAATCGGGTCATCTTCATTACCTTCGCCATTGGGGGGCTTCTGGCAGGTGCTGCCGGCGTGTTGAGAGGTTTGTACCAACCGCAAGGAATCTCGGCATTCATGGGCTTCATTCCAGGGCTCAAGGCTTTTACTGCCGCCGTGTTAGGCGGCATCGGAAACATTCCCGGCGCTATGTTGGGTGGGATCTTTCTCGGGGTCGTTGAATCAATCGGGCCGAACCTGGTGCTTGAGGGACTGGGCATTCCAGGTGCAAATCAGCTCCGCGATGCCATCGCTATTGTAATGCTAGTACTCGTGTTGATTTTCCGACCACAAGGCATCCTGGGCGAAAAGCTGTCCGAGGAGAAAGCCTGATGCCCGCGCCGTCAGGAAAGCAGCACCGGCAGAAGGCGAAAGAAGATAGCGATGGATAACACGAAACTCAAGTTAGGCCTGAGGATGGGTTTCTTTGGCGCCATCGTGGCGCTCTATCTCTGCCTCGTCGGTTTGATTGAGACTTTTGGAGAGCGCGATATCATCACCGGCGTGATTTCGCTCGGACACATATTGCTGCTGCTCGCCGGCCTGATGATAGGCTATCTGACCATGCGGCAGGTTGACCAGCACATCAATCCACTCCACGAGGCGGAACGCAAGGCGCCAGGCCTAGGAGACACAGCGCACAGCATCATGGCCGGGATTATCACCGGTCTTGCACTCGGCCTTCTCATGCTGGTTCTTGACCGGCTCAACATCCGAGACGTGTTGGTCAGCGCCTCTCCCAAGCTGCTCGAACTGCTGCTCTTGGAGAACGGGATCACCCCGGCCGTGCTTTCCCTACTTCCTTTCGGGCAGGGGCTGGCGGCGGGCGTGTTGCGTATCGTTGTACTCGGCGCTGTTCTGGGTCTGGCCGGCGGCGCACTGTACTTGCTGCCTGCTTCCGTACGGCGACCGCTAATATTCGGGATTGGTATGGTGGCGCTGTTGGGCCTGCTCTCCGACTTGATGCGGATTGCCCTGGACCAGCCCGGGTGGTCCGAGAGTTTCTACAAACTCCTTTATACGGGACGTGGTCTCTCATCACAGGGCGCGGGGATCACGGTTGTAGCAACCGCGGCGATTACTGCGTTCTGGAGTTACATCCCGGATTTTTACGCGCGTGTCATCAGCATTCTCACCGCCTGGCTGCCGCCATGGCTCCGGACAACGCTGGCCGCCTTATTGTCTATTTCGCTGCTCCTTCGCTTGGCATGGTTTCTCGGCATTGAAACCGCGTACCCGCCCACACTACCCGCTTGCCCCGGGGTAACGACCGGTGACATCAATCTGGCACAATGCCCTGGGCTGATCCTTGAAGGGTTCACCGCACCGCAAGGAAGCACGGAGGGGGGCCTGACCTCTTCTGCGCCGATAGTGTCGGCTGCGATCACACTGGCTGAGTCCCTCATGTTCCTCGGAATAGCAGCCTCCATTGTGCTGCTGCTGCTGCGCGCCGTTCAGCAGGCGTCAAGAGCCGGCAAGCAGCAATGGCCTGCACCGCCACCTGAGACATTGGAGCGGGCAAAGCGCGTGGTCGCATTGTACCTCGGTGTAGCGGCGCTTCTTTTCGTGCCAGGAGTGGTCGGAGTCTATCCGAGCGAGGTCTTGGTCATGGTCGGGCTGTATGTGGTGATGGGTTTGGGAATAAACATCGTCGTGGGCATGGCGGGTCTTCTGGATCTGGGTTACGTAGCCTTCTTCGCAGTCGGGGCGTACAGCACGGCATTGCTAACAACGGTGGATGCCTCTGTCGGAGGCGCGCAAATGTCCTTCTGGGGTGCACTACCTCTAGTGGTGGCCATTACGGCCATAGCGGGTCTGATGGTCGGCGCGCCGGTGTTGCGTATGCGTGGTGACTATCTGGCAATTGTCACGTTGGGATTTGGAGAAATCGCTCGCATTCTGGCTTTATCGGACTGGTTCAAGCCGTGGTTAGGCGGCGCGCAGGGCATTATCAAGATACCCGATATACACCTCGGCGGCATAGAATTCGTCGGGCCACAGAAACTTTATTACTTAATCCTGGTCAGCTGTCTCATTGCCTACTTTATCACAGCACGCCTGAAAGGCTCGCGCGTCGGGCGGGCATGGGGCGCCATGCGCGAGGACGAGCAGGTGGCAGATGTAATGGGTGTCAACACCACGGCCTACAAGTTGCTGGCCTTTGCGATGGGTGCGCTTATAGCCAGCGTGAGCGGCGCCATCTTCGCGGCCAAATTGGGCACGATCTATCCGCACAGCTTCAAGGTGGAAGTTTCTATCACTGCGCTTGGCTTGCTTATTGTCGGGGGCATCGGAAGCCTGCCTGGAGTGGTGGTAGGTGCATTTGCGCTGGTGGGTTTGCCGGAGTTGCTCCGCGAGTTTTCCGAATATCGCATGCTTATTTACGGCGCGGCGATGGTAATCATGATGCTGGTACGGCCACAGGGCTTGCTGCCAAGCGCCGGACGGGGGCGCGAACTACAGGGTGAAGAGCTTGGCCAAGACGACTGGATGCGGATGGCAGCAGAGGCTGAAGCGGCAGGTTCAGACTCTGCTGCGTAAAAGGCAGGGATAACAAGACGTCATGCCACATTTACTTGAATCCCATGGGTTGGTAAAAAGTTTCGGCGGACTAAATGCCGTAGATGATCTGGATTTCCACATCGAAGAGGGCGAAATTGTCAGTCTGATTGGGCCCAACGGCGCTGGAAAGACAACATTCTTCAATTTAGTGACCGGGTTCTATCCTGCTGATGGCGGGAAGGTCACGTTCGGTGGGCACAACTTGTTGGGCTTGTCCCCCTATCAGATTACCAAACTCGGGCTAGCCCGCACATTCCAGACCGTGCGTTTGTTTCAGGAAATGACTATCCTGGAGAACGTCATGGTGGGTCAGCATTGCCGAAGTCGAAGCGGGGTGCTGGGCGCCATCTTCCGGCCGCCCAGCTATCGAGTCGAGGAAGCGAGAATACGTGAAAAGGCAGAGGAGCAATTGGCCTTTTTCGGGTCGCGCCTGGCCGGCTACCGCCTTGATCAGCCAGCAAACAGCCTCTCGTACGCCAACCGCCGGCGGTTGGAGATCGCCCGCGCCATGGGGACGGAGGCCAAGCTAATCCTGATGGACGAACCTTCGGCCGGCATGAATCCGAAGGAAACTGAGGAAATAGCTTCACTTATCGGCAAACTCAGAGACGAGCGTGGTTTCACCATCCTGTTCATCGAACATGACATGAAAGTGGTGAAAGGCGTTTCCGACCGTGTGGTCGCGATGGATTACGGACACAAGATCGCCGAAGGAAGCTATGAAAACGTCGCCAACGACGAACACGTGATTGAAGCTTATCTTGGCCGAAAAGCTACGCGAGAGGAACAAGATGAAAGCTGATGGCCGCCCCATGCTAAAGCTAAGCCATGTGGATACTCATTACGGCCCTATCCAAATCCTGCGCGATGTAAATGTCGAGATAAACGCGGGCGAAATTACTTGCCTGTTGGGAGGTAACGCCAGCGGAAAGTCTACCACTTTGCGGACAGTTATCGGCATGGTGCGACCCAGTAACGGCACAATTGAATTTAACGGCGAGCAGATCGACGGCCTGAACACACAACAACTGGTAGAGCGTGGCATCTCGATGGTACCAGAGAACCGGCGCATCTTCGGGCGCATGACAGTACAAGAAAATCTGGAAATGGGCGCCTTCTTGCGCAATGACCGGAGTGGTATTCAAGAGGACATGGAACGAGTCTTCGGACTATTTCCACGGCTGAAGGAGCGCACAGGGCAGCTTGGAGGTACCATGTCCGGCGGCGAGCAGCAAATGCTGGCAATGGCGCGCGCGCTGATGTCTCGCCCGTCCTTGCTCCTCATGGATGAGCCATCCATGGGTTTGTCACCTCTGTTCGTACAACAAACTTTTGACATCATCCAGGAGATCAGCCGGCAGGGTACGACAATATTCGTGGTCGAGCAAAACGCGAACATGGCCCTTTCTATCGCGGACCGCGGCTATGTGCTCCAGACGGGCAAAATCGTGCTGGCCGACACGGCTGCGAACCTGCGTGAAAACAAGATGATGCGCCAGGCTTATCTGGGCGAGACCTGAGCTAGCCTGCGGCGGCCGACCACAACCGGCAGCCCGACAACAACCAACACCCTAAGTGAAGATCCGCATTCTCACCGCCGAGGACGTCGGCCGCGCCCTGCCCATGGATGCCGCCATCGCAGGGATGAAGGAGGCTTACCGGCAACTCTCTGTCGGCGAGGCAACCGTGCCGCTGCGCAGCCGCATCGAAATGGACTCCGGTAGCCGGGTAGCGCTCTTCATGCCCGCCGCAATGCATGGCGATGCCGCGGACGGTCTCGCGGTCAAGGTGGTCTCGGTCTTCTCTGAGAATCCGGCGCGCGGCCTGCCGCTCATTCACGCGGTTGTGCTGGTGCTGGAAGCCGACAGCGGGCGGCCGCTGGCGCTTCTGGAGGGTGGGACGCTCACCGCCATCCGCACCGGCGCTGGCAGCGGCGCCGCGACCGACCTGCTCGCGCGCCCGGATGCCGCCACCTTGGCTATCTTCGGCTGCGGGGTGCAGGCGCGCACGCAGCTGCGGGCGGTCTGCACGGTGCGCGCCATTAAGCGCGGCGCGGTTTACAACCCCGATCCCGCCGAAGCCGACGGGTTCGTCACCGAGATGCGCGGGCAGGGACCGATTCCGAACGACCTGCGCGTGGCCGCATCACCGCAGCAGGCACTCGCCGGGGCAGACATCATCTGCACCGCCACCACCTCCAGCAGCCCGGTTTTCGATGGTGCCGACCTGAAGCCCGGCATGCATATCAATGCGGTGGGCGCATTCACGCCCGAGATGCAAGAGGTGGATGCTGAAACCATCCGCCGCGCATTGGTGGTGGTGGATTCGCGCGAGGGCGTGTTGGCCGAGGCCGGCGACCTGATAGCGCCCATCCGCGCGGGCGTGGTCACGGAAGAACATATTCACGCTGAACTGGGCGAGATTGTGGCCGGGGGAAAACCTGGGCGCACCTCGCCTGAGCAGATCACCTATTTCAAATCGTGCGGCGTGGCGGTGCAAGATGTCGCCGCAGCGCAAATCGCGCTAGCCGGGGCCGAACGGCTCGGGCTGGGAAGCCTGATCTCACTTTAGCAGCACGCGCGGCACGCGGCGGCACGCGTGCTATAATCGCTCACCATGTCATTTCTGAGCAATCCGGCCTGTTCTGAATGCCGAAGTGACAACGGTTTTGAGCAGTTACAGGACTTTTTCCGCCGCGCGCCCAGCCCCGCTTTCCCTCTAGTACGACCCCCTAAAAACGGACACAGCTGCTTGCAGCCGGACGAGCGCGTGGCGCTGTTCAACACCGGCAGGAGCACAAAGCGCCTCTGAGCCATGACGCTGGAACTGAACCAACTCACCGAGCAGGTGGCCGGGATAGGCGCGACTCTGGCCGCGCGCTCCACCGAGTTGGCCGCGCGCCTGCCACAGGCCCGCGCCGCGCTGAGGGCGTTGGTCGGCGATGACGCCGCGTTGCAGCGCAAAATCGAGCGCGCTCTCTCGCTGCACTGGGCGGGCGCCATCCCCACCGAAGAACCGCCGCACGCCGTTTTCCCGTGCCCGCCGCACCCACCGCGCGCCAACGTCATCGCCGCGGACGGCTCGCAGTTGTACCCCGACCGCCACGGCATCGCGCTCTATTACCTCATCAACACCGGGAGCATCATCTTCCGCCACGGGCTGGAAGATGCGCCCACATGCGCCTCGCAACCGCGTCTGTTCTACGAGAACGAGGACCTGTATCTGGGTGAACACCTGATTCCCGCCGCACTTGTCGATTCGCGGCGCGACCTCGCAGAGCTGCGCGAACTCGCGCGGTTGGCCGCCACCGAAAGCGACGCGGCCCCCACTCTGGCGCTGCTGGACAACGGCCTGCTGCTGTATCTCGG
>CAJWGI010000033.1 GCA_913031335.1 uncultured Anaerolineales bacterium
GGCGCATCATGCCGAGAACTGGCGCGAGATTCTGCAGCGAGAATCCATCGTTTACACTAACGCAGATTCGATATACGGATTCGGGCCGGAATGGTGGCGCGAAACTCTGGGCGCAGAGCCGTATTTCAGCACCTCCGGCCCGGGCTGGGTGGCCGTTAGCCTGAACTCGCTGCCGATGGATGCCGAGCGACCGGTTGACCTCGAGCTTGCGTCCGGGATGCACCTCAAGGGCTGGACGTTTGCGGAACATGACGGCGCTTTTGAGGCGACCCTGTGCTGGCAGGCGCTGCAATCCCCGGGGGCCGATTACAGCACCTTTGTGCATCTGGGCAGCGTAGCGGAGATTGTGCTGCCCGAGCAGCTTGTGGCCTCTTCTGACCATTCCATCCCGGTGGACGGTTGGCGTCCGAGCACCGGCTGGCGGCGCGAAGAGGTGGTCTGCGACGCCCACGCGATTGCGCTTCCGCCTGAGGCGGTGTTCAGCCATGTGATTGCAGGGATGTACACGCGCAATGCGTCAGGAGGTTTTGAGGAACTGGGGGCGTTGCGCTGGGCGCGCGCGGGGCGCCGATGGAGCGTGGTGCGGTGACAGCGCTTTCCACAGCCCTGGCTTTATTTGGCTTGGCGGTGTTCGCGGCTTGGCCTCTACTGCGTGCCGGCGCTACCACGGTCATTGACGGGACAATCCACTTTTATCGGTTGGCCGAACTCCATTGGGCACTGCAGAATGGAAGCATATACCCACGTTGGTTGCCTGATTTCGCCTACGGGTTTGGAGTTCCGACCTTCAATTTCTACCCGCCGTTGAGTTACTGGGCCGCCGAGGTATGGGCGCTGCTGGGCCTGCCCCTCTCCAGGGCGCTTGAGGCGGGCTATTTCCTCGCGCTGCTCACGCTACTTCTTGGAGCTTACCTGTGGGCGCGCGCGGTGTTCCGGTCGGAGGTGGCGGCCCTGGCTTCGGCCGCCTCGTATGGCCTGTGCCCATATCTATTTGTAAACCTACTGCGGCGAGGGGCCTACCCCGAGCTGTGGGGTATGGCGCTGGCGCCGTGGGTGCTGCTGGCGGTTGTGCGGCTGGCACGGAATGCTTGCACCCGATCAATGCTTATCCTGGCGGCTACGGTTGCCGTTCAGGTCTTAACCCATCCGCTCTCCGCTTTCATGCTCATTCCGTTCCTCCCCCTGTATCTGGTCGGCTTGATTCGAGTTGATTGGCGGCGGTGGTTGTGGGCAGCTGGCGCGTTGCTACTTGCAGCAGGGCTGGCGGCTATTTGTTGGTTTCCGGCGCTAGCCGAAGAAAGCTTTGTGCAGATGTCGCGTACTGTGAGTCACCCGCTGCTGGATTTCCACAACCACTTTCTCTCCTTGAGCGCATTGCTAGGCTCGCCGTACGTGCTCGATCCTCTGCGAATATTCATGCCCATGCAGCCCAGCCTTAGTTGGCTCATCGTCACATTAGCCCTTGTGGGGTGGTGGGCGCAACGACGGCGCTTGTCCATCCTTGCAATTGGGGTGATCGCGTTAACTATGGTTTTTCTAGTCACGCCTGCGTCAATGGTGGTGTGGGAATCGGTGCCCAAGATGCCCATGGTCCAGTTCCCTTGGCGTTTTGTGGGGCCGCTGAGTCTGCTGGTCGCGATGTTGGCTGGAGGCGGCGTGGCTGCACTCAAACAACGGTGGGTCTTGCCAATTTTTGTGCTGGGGGTCGCGCTGTTTTCGATGGGTTGGATGTTTGGCTATCCAGCGGCCAGCCTGGAGGGGAAAACGAACGCCGATATTCCAGCGTTTGAACGAAAAACCGGCCTAGTTGGTTCAACCGTGTTCGGTGAGTTCCTCACCGTGTGGATGCCCGAGCTGCCATCGTATGGTGTGTTCGAGAATAGTTACGCGGCTCGCGAGCTGCCGCCGCCTCGCCTGGACGTGGCGTCGCTGCCCCCCGGCGTGCAGGTGCTGCACGAGAGGCCACAGTTCGATTCCACTTCGATCGAGTACGAGACGAACGCGCCTTTCGATGCCCGCCTGCACTGGTTGATCTTCCCCGATGTCCGGGCTGAAGTGGACGGCGTCTCTTTGCGGGTCGGGCCGGAGCCGGGTACCGGCCTGGTGCTTGTTTCTGGGCTGCCTGCTGGGCGGCACACGTTCACCGTCCAGCAGGTGCTCTCTGGCCCGCAGCGCATCGGTACGGTGATCAGCTTGGCAAGCCTAGTGATACTGGTCGGCGGCTGGCTGTTGGCACGGCGCACAGTCCGGGGGCGGCGCGCTACGCCTTTAAGATGGCAGGGTATTTCGGTCGCGCTGGTTGCTGCCGGCCTTATTGCGCTGCGCGTGACCTGGCTGGACGTACGACCGTCGCCTTTCTATCGCTCCAGCTTCGATGGAAAGCACGTGGAGGGCGCGGAGCCGCGCGCAGTCGATTTTGGCGCGAAGATGCGGCTCGTCGGTCTGCGTGTGAATGAGCGCAAGAACGAGGTTCGGCTCTACTGGCAACCTCTGCAGAAGCTGATAGTTGATTACAGCACGGCCTTGTATTTGGAAGATGCGGAGGGGTATCGCTATGGCCAAAAGGACAGCCAGCACCCCGGGGAGGTGCCCACCACCCGCTGGGGAGTGCAGCAGTACGCGGACGACGTGCATGCGTTGCGTCCCTTGCCGGGGACGCCCCCCGGGGAGTACCGCCTTGTGACCAGCGTTTATTCGGCGGATGGCGGCTTGGATGTGCTTACGCCGCAGGGGCCGGCGGGCCACTATGTGGACGTCGGCGTGTTCACGGTGCCGCGCGCCGGTCGCCCACCTAGCATCGCGGAACTGGCGCCGCAGGTGGTGAGCGAGAGGTCTTTTGGAGATTTCATCTTGCTGGGTTACGACATTGACCGGCCGGCGGTCGAGGCGGGAACGCCGTTCTACGTGACGCTCTACTGGCAGGCAACCCGGGTGCTTCCCGCCGGCACTCTTCTGGAGTTGATCTTGCGGCGGGGAGATGAGGTGCTGGCGAGCGTGACCGCACCCCTGACCACCCGCACCGTGAGTTGGGTAGTGGACGAGGTGGGGCGGGGCCCGCTGCGCTTGCCTGTGCCGGCTGAGACGCCGCCCGGCAAAGGTATGATCCTGTTGCGTCTGGGAGGGCGGGAGATGGTTCTGGGCGAGATCGATGTGGCGGATTGATTCAGTCCGTTGTCACCACCCCCACCTGAACTTCGTCTCTTCCGTCCGGCATGGTATAGCGCGTGCCGTTATCCAAACGATATAGCCCCAGAGAGACGCGATAATCGCCGGGTGCGGCGTTGGGGGGCAGGTGCAACGTGTGCCGCTGCGCAAATCGCAGGCCTGGGCGCCACAGTTCCGGCGTAATGTCCAGGCCATCATCTCCACCCAGGAACTTGCCTGCCGGACCAAACAGGTGTGCAGAAATGCTGATAGGCGGCGGCAGGAGGGCATCCACTTGCCAGAGGGCGCTTATATTCAATGTTTCACCTGCGCGCGTCACTGTCGCCCCCAGCAGCGTCAGGCTCTCTCCCAGCGTGGCCGCCGGGAGAGGGTTGATGGAGGGCATGACCCGGGCTCCGATGAGCCGATAGGGCAGCACAATATCTGGCGCCGAACCCACCTCCACCCCGGGAAAGTTTTCCATGGTCGCAACGGCTCCGTCCGGAATCATGGCAATCAAGTCGCTTTCACGGACTGGCACAATAATCAGGTAGTTGTCCGGGAGTGGGGGAATGGGAGCATCTTTGTGTAGTACTAAGAGCAACTCTTCATTAATGGCAGCGGGCGGCAGCGGTGCAGCGGGTTGGAGCAGCCGCAGTGCGGGCGTGGCGTTAGGCACGAGCGGAACTAGGAATCTCACGGCCGGATTCTCGCTCCAGACAGAGGCTTCCATCCACGTCTGCCGTTTCGGCGCGGGGCGACTCGAGCCGGCGAGTACGCCCCTGTCCTGCCAGCCCACATTCAGGAAACGGTTGACTGCCGTGGCGACCACGGTGATAGGGTGGTCAAAAGATGTCGCAATCTGGGGCCGCGCCAGGTGCCGCTCGAGCCAGAAATCGCGCGTCGTGATGAATGCCGATCCGAGCATCATTGCACCGACAACCAGGAGCGCTAGCACCGGTTGTACCAGAGTGGTCAGGCGACGATACATCCAATCTATCCCTATCGCGGGCCAGATGAAAAGCACTGGCAATATCGTACTGGCGCGGCGAAAATGTGGCGCGGATTCCGAAAAGATCGTCACCAGCAGCCCAGCGCCTACCCATAGACTCAGTAATAGCATTTTCGTACGCCACCGTCTGTGTAGTGAAAGGCCCAGCGAAATCAGGAACGGAACAGCCATGAGTAGGTCGAAGACTGGCCGGCCCGCAATGTTCTGGCGCCAATTCCAGTCCCCTCTAGATTTCATCACGAACATTCGCAACACAATCAGTGTTTGCTTTCCTGCTGTAGTCATGAGCGTTTTGAAGTCATCTCCGGCGTTGAAGACAGCAACATCTTCGCTGCGTTCGATCACCACCGTCCAGTTGCCCGATGCGTAGAGCAGAAGGGGTGTAGCCGCGAGAAGAAACGCGGCCACAAAGAACAACGCACCCGGCCACAAGCGCCGGGCAGCGCCACCCACTGCCAGCAGCAGCGCCCACAGTGGAAATATCAGCGGGACCACACGCGCCGCCTCGTATGTGTATAAAGCTAGGCCAATTAGCAGGCCGGACAGGGTCCAACACCACCATCGGCGGCTTTGCCACCCCCTGACGCCCAGCCACAAGCCAAATGACAATAAGAGCGCTGACATGGCCGGATTATCGCCTAGGCGTCCGAGGAGGATCATCCAAACGGAAAACGCACCGGTAAACGCTGCTAGGAGGCCAATTCGCCGGCTGAACAGGCTCTGCGCGACCAGGTAAACGCCTAGAACAGTGCCGCAGCCAGCAAGGATCGCCGGCAGGCGAATTGCTGCCGGGGTTCGCCCCAGGATGGAGATGGAATGCGCAACCGCGTAAGTGAATAGTGCCGCCCGGCTGTTTTCACCCGCAAAGTAGATCGGTCTTGCGCCACGGATGATCTCAAGCGCGTCCAAGCCCTCAACTGCTTCGTCGTAATACAGCCCAGCCGGCAGCGAGGCGAAATCAACAAACCGCAGCAGGGCAGCCAATGACAATGTCAAGCCGATCGCGAGGACCGCTGCGCGAGTAGCGCCCGGGCTGCCTCGCGCTGACATTGACGGGTAAAGGTGGTTTGACTTCATTTCTTGCCCACAGATTGCTAGGGAATCACGGTGAGCAGGCCGAGCAGCGCGCGGCTGTCGGTGTGTTCGCCCGCGCCCGTGATTGGCAGCCGCTCGCCGCTTGCTCGGTCTACAAGGCCGGCGTACAGGCGATATGCGCCCGGTTGCGCGTCGGCGGGGATAGTAAACGCATGGGGGTCGTCTACATATTCTCCCGCTACCCAGCCAGCAGAAGGGCGCGTCCAATTCAGTGGAACACCATCATGCTGGGCGACCAGTTCTCCGGATAAACTTTCCAGATGCACGAAGGCGCTCACGTCTTCGTGCGGCGTGGCCAAGGCGCGCCAAATGAGGCGGGTTTTCAGCACTTCACCTGGCCGCGCCTGTGGCCGGCTCCAATCATAGCCGCTGAGGAGGATATCCTTGCCGAATGTGAGCCGCGCTGGATAGCTGACATTCGGTGGCTCAAAGATGCGCTCGGGCGCGGTGACGCGCAGCTTATCTAGGTATGTGACAGCGCTTCCCTCGGAATTCGCTCGTACTGTCCAGCTGTGCTCTCCGTCCGGCATGTCGGCCGGCAGGCGCAGCAAGTGTTGACCGCGCCAGACGTCGCCCGTCTGCCACTGACTGGTCGGGAAGCCGGGCGTCGGTTCGAGTCTGAGCGCGAAATCTGTTCCGCCCAATGCGAGGGTGACGTGCTCATCCGAGCTGGGCGTAGTTTGCGCGTGAAAGAAGAGAGTGACTGTCATCAAATCGCCGGGGCCGGCCTGCCGACGGTCGGCGCTTCCGCCAAACAGAGTAATCTCCGGGGTCAGGTGGGTTCCTGTTTCGATTTGCATTTCCAATGCGGCCGCGGATGCCGGCGTGGGTGGGCGCACAACTTTCACCGCCCCCAGGTCAATGCGGTCTGTCTGCGGCACGCCTTCGGGTGTGATGGTTTTTGAGGTCTCCAGAGTGGCGTAGTCGAAGAAGGTCGCGTACAGTCGGTATTCGCCTGGCGGTGTTCCGGGCAGCAGCTGGTATTGGCGCGCGAACTGGCCGTACTCTCCCACTGGCCAGTACTGCGTGCGCGGCGGTTCGCGATGCCAGCGTGGCGGTACGGTCTCGTGCGGGTTGAGGTTCCAGACAAGGTTGTCAGCACTCTGCACCAGGAAAAATGGCCGAAAGTCGCGCTGGGGCGTGCTGTGCGGGGTCAGGTACAGGACCACCTCGAACGTGCCGCCGCTCGGCACCGGATCAGGCCTGACACTGTAAGCGAGCGTGTCCAATCCGTTGTCGAGCGAGACCGCCAGCGGAGTACCGAGCGAAGCCGCCTCGACCGAGGTGCGCTGAAAGGCGTTGTCGCTGCGCTCAATCAGCAGCAGCTTAGCCGCGAGCAGCCCGAGCGGCACCGCCAACAGCAGAGCAGGAGCGCGCGGGTGTCGCCACGGGCGCGCTGCCGGACGCGGGGGGGCAGCAAGTAGCACGGTAAAAGTTGCCAGCAACGCAGCCACTGCAATACCGGAGGCCAGCGCGCGCAACGGAGTGACGCCAAAATAAACGCGCAATTCGTGTTCGCCGGCCGGGACATCGAACTTCATCAGGCCCGTGCCCGCCGCCACCTCGAGCGGGTGCGGCTGCCCATCGATGCTCACGCGCCAGCCGAGGTAGTAGAACATCCGATAGGCAGCGCGGAAGGCCTCGGGGGTGCGCAGGGTTGCGCGGAAGTCTAGCGGGTCCGGGTCGAGAATATCAAGCGTTGCCCCGGCAGGTAGCCCGCGCAGCCGCTCGGGCGTTTCGCCTGCCTGAAGCGCCTCGGCCAGCGTGTTGTCCTGCGGCAAATAACGCACGGTCTTTGGAAGAAACTCCCCTTTGGCAGAGGTGCCCACGGTGAAGGTGCTGTATTCGTATTCGATCATTGTGCCGATCGTGGCCTCAGCGAACTCGGAACAGTAGCGCGGATACCACCACGAAAGGTGACCGAGCGCAGCGACGACAGCGATGATTGCGGCCCCAAACCAGGCACGATTGGATCTCTCGAGCCAGCGCACGGCCGCCCCGGCCATAGCGGCGGCGCACAGCGTGGCGACCCCCAGCATGCGCCAGGGGAACTGCACAAATGGCAGCAGCGGGAGCGCATCCCAGAGCGGGCGCGTTAGCGGGAGAGTGAGTCCGCCGTAAAGCAGCAGCGCGCCAAAGAAGAACAGCGGACGCGCCGCGCCACCTTTCAGCCGGCGCGTGTCCGCGCGAGCGGGACGCAGCGTCACAGTGGCCGCCCCCAGCAACGCCAGCCCGGCGGCGATGGCCCCGAGCGCCTTCGGCGGTGACGGGTTAAGCAAGCGCGGCTGCGTGGCTACCGGTGGGGCCAGCAATTCGGCGACGGTCAAAAAATTGGTGTAATAGGTGAAAACCGGCGGGACGAGCAACTGCTCGGCCTGCACCAGGTCGCGCTCTGCCAGCGCCGGCAGCCAGAAATGCGCGCTGAGCGCCAGCCCCGCCAGCATGATGGCAGCAGCGCGCGCCAGCAGCTGCCGGCGTCTTCGTTCACCGGAAACAAACACTGCGTATCCCGCGATGAGCGGCGCGGCGAGCAGCGCTGAAGCGTTGTGGGTATAAATCAGGGCAGCAAAACACAGCACTGCGAGCGCCCCCCAGCGCAGCGATTCGCGCCGTAGCGCCCGGTCCAGAGTCCACAATGTCAGCGGCAGCCAGACCAGCGCCAAGGTCTCGGCCAGCGCTCCGCGAAAGAGCACATTGAAAGCCAGATACGGCGAGGTCTGGTACACGACTGCGGCGGCCAGCGCTGCCCACGGGCCCCACCAATCGCGCACCAGCGCAAACACCGCGAGTCCCGCCAGCAGTATGCACAGCGCAAACGCGATGTGCAGCGCCAACGGAAAGATGAACCCCAGCGCGTGCAGCCCGGCGAGAATGTATGAACCCAGCGGAGCGTAAAAATTGTAGAGCGGATAGCCGAAGCCGTGCGCCATGTGCGGCGACCAGCGCGGGAACCAATGGCCCAGCTGGATTGCGGCTTCAAGACCGAGGGCTTTGTGCATATGGAAGACGCCGTCGTCGGAGCAGGTGGTGCGCGCCTGCAGCAGCGGCCAGATTGAAAGCAGGCCAAAGAGCAGCACGGTTGTTTGCGGCAGGCTGCGCCGCGCCCGCCGCGCGACTGCGCTCATGGTGGGGATTGGCGGTCAGGCCGCATCGTGCGCGTGAGTGTCGCCGCAGTCTTTGCCTTCGCGAGCCTCGGTGGAGGAGGTGTCAACCCGAAAGTCCGCTTCCGGTAGTTCTTCGAACAGGTCCGTGAAACCCGCTGGAATGGAGAGGTCGCTCGCTGTGCGGAAGCGACCCTGCAGGCGGCGTCCAGCCACTAGGAAGCGGCAGCCCGCAGTGCGCACGGCTACCAGCGCGGCACGCATTGCGGATTGGTCGTTCTGGTAATAGCGCGGTTGCAGCAAACGCAGCGCGGTGTCGTAGCCGACCACGAAAACCGAATTCCTAAAATTGGCCGCTTTCTGGGCGAATAGCGGCTGGCGCGTGAGCACCAGCTGCCATGGCCGATGGAACTGGCGCAGTCGCCGGCGAATCTCGGCGTGACTGAGCGCGCCTTTGTCGGCGTTTAGCACCGAGAGTTCGAAGACCGCGTGACGGTGCAAGTGGGCAGTGGCGGCGCGGGCCAGCTGTATGTGCCCGGCGTGCAGCGGGTTGAAAGCGCCGGAGAGCACCGCCACGCCACTCAGTGTTTGGTCGGTAGCCATGTCGCCATCGGGGCGCATCGTCACTGTGTTAACTTTACCCGCCAGTAGGCTGTCGAG
>CAJWGI010000034.1 GCA_913031335.1 uncultured Anaerolineales bacterium
CGTGTTCATCCGCCACAATAGTGGAGATGTCCCGCATCAGCCCCTCCCGATCGAACGCGACAATGCGCACTGAAACCGGGTATATTTTGGCCGGTTTCGCGCCCCAAACCACACTGATAAGGCGCTCCGCCTCGCGCACGCGCAGCAGGTTCGGGCAGTCCTTACGATGGATTGTCACGCCGCGCCCGCGCGTGGTATAGCCCACAATTTCGTCCCCCGGCACGGGATTGCAGCAGCGCCCGAGATGAGTGAGCAGCCCGCGTGTCCCGTAAACGTTGACTTCATCGGCTTGAATCTGGCGAGCAGGTTTGGTGTCTGCCGGCGGAAGTGTTTCGGCGTCCTCCTTGGACTGACTGCGCAGCCAGGCGACCATACGGTTAATCACCGTTTGCCCGTGGACATCTCCACAGCCCACAGCGGCGAGAAAATCCTCGACCTTAGCATGGCCGAACATCTCCGCCGTCGCTTCAAGGGAAAGCCCTCTGATGTTCAGCCGTTTGACTTCGCGGTCGATGATGCTGCGGCCCGTGGAGATATTTTCTTTGCGGGCTTGTTTTTTTAACCAGCTGCGGATTTTCTCGCGCGCACGCGCAGAGCGCACGTATCCAAAGTCTGCATTCAGCCAGTCGCGGCTGGGGCCGCCCCTTTTGGAAGTAAGTATTTCAACCTGGTCCCCTGATTCCAATGCGTGGTTAAGCGACACCAGCCGCCCGTTCACTTTCGCGCCGCGACAGCGCTCGCCCACCGCGGTGTGGATGTGGTAAGCAAAATCCACCGGGGTAGCGCCGGCGGGCAGGTCGATAATGTCACCGCGCGGTGTGAAGGCAAACACTCTATCCGGAAACAGGTCCGACTTGAGCGCATCCACGAATTCCTGCCCATCGGTGACATCTTGCCGCCAGTCCATCATTGACCGCAGCCATTCAATGCGCCGGTCAAAGGATTTATCCTCCTTGCGTCCGCCCTCTTTATAGCGCCAGTGCGCCGCGATGCCATATTCGGCGCCCTCGTGCATGGTCTCAGTTCGAATCTGTACTTCCAGCGTGTCGCCGTCATCATCGACGACGACAGTATGGAGAGATTGATAAAAGTTGTCTTTCGGGGTGGCGACGTAATCATCGAATTCGCCGGGGATCGGGCTCCAGAGCTGATGCACGAGACCGAGCGTAAGGTAACAATCTGCGACAGCCTGTTTCTCGCGGCGCTCGCTCGTCTTTGAATCCTGCGGCACAGCCTCCTCGCGGTACTTGACCAACACCCGCACTGCCCGTATATCATAAACCTGCTCGAACGGCACGTCCTTGCGGCGCATCTTCCGCCAGATGGAATGAATGTGTTTGGGGCGACCGGTCACCTCCGCGTCAATGCCATGATCACGCAGCTCTTTTTGCAGGCGCGCCACAATGGCCGCAATGCGCTTCTCGCGCTCCGCACGTCGTCGGTTTATCGCCGTCGCGATTTCCTTGTACCTCTTCGGCTCGACATAGCGAAAGCCAAGGTCCTCCAGTTCCCACTTGACCTGCCATATTCCGAGCCGATTGGCCAGTGGCGCGAAAATGTCTAGCGTTTCTTGCGCGATGCGGCGCTGTTTCCCCACAGGCAAGAACGAAAGTGTGCGCATGTTGTGCAATCTATCGGCCAGTTTTATTAGCACTACGCGTACATCGTCCCCCATCGCCAGGAAGGTTTTACGGATGGTCTCCGCCTGGTCGGTGGACATACGCTCAGGGTCACGGACAGCCTCACCGGGCCTGTCGCCAGCGGACCCAGATTGCTCCACGCGCTGCACCTGCTTGGTCAGTTTGGTCACGCCATCCACCAGCGCTGCCACCTCCGCACCAAACTGCTTTTTCAGTTCGGTGACCGAGGTGGCGGAGTCCTCGACCACGTCGTGCAGCAGCGCCGCCGCGAGCGCAGACGCCGGCAGCCCAAGGGTGGCCAGAATGTCTGCCACAGCCAAGCTGTGCTCGATGTACGGCGCGCCTGAAGCACGCGTCTGTCCGGAATGAGCCCTTTGCGCGAATGCATATGCACGCTCAACCAACAGGCGGTCCGGTCTCGCCAGCGTTTCGGGCAGCTTCTCAATGAATGTTTTGAATTTCATTTGACAGCGCTTGCGCGATGTTCAGGCACACTTATTGCTTCTTCCACCTGCGAGCATAACCCATTTTAACACCCATTGCGAGGATTCGATGGCACTTGAGGGAAAAGGATTCTTCATCTGGCGTATTCTAAACTGTGAAGGTGGCGACGCGAACGCCATTGCGAACAAGGCAGAAGCCGCACGGTTGACGCACGTGCTAATAAAGATCGCCGACACGCGATATCCCTTCGGTTACGACCGCAATAACAACGACCTTGTGCCCCCAGTCAGCCAGGCACTAAAAAACCGTGGCATGCAGGTGTGGGGCTGGCATTATGTAAAAGGCAGCGACCCGGCGGGGGAGGCGCGCGTGGCCATCGCGCGCACCAGAGAACTGCAGCTGGATGGCTACGTAATCGATGCGGAACACGAATACAAATGGCGCGGCAAAGACGCCGCCGCCCGCCTCTTCATGACCGAGCTGCGCCAGGCATTGCCCAATCATCCAATCGCGCTGAGCTCCTATCGCTTTCCGACCTACCATCGCGAATTGCCCTGGGCTGCGTTCTTAGAGAAATGTGATTTCAACATGCCGCAAGTTTACTGGGAACAGGCGCACAACCCCGGCGCGCAACTGGAGCGTAGTGTGGGCGAGTTCGCTGACACGCGGCTGGTCGGTCACGCTCGCCCGGTGATACCCACCGGCTCCGCATACGGGGCCGGTGGCTGGGTGGCGACGGCAGAAGACCAGCGCCGCTTTTATCAGAAGGCGCTTGAACTGAGCCTGTCCGCTGCTAACACCTATTCCTGGGACTGGTCCACCAGCCCGGGCCACCACGACCTATGGGATGCCGTGGCCGGTTTCCAGTGGCCGCTGGCCGAAGCAGCGCCCACCGTGCCCGCTCCGGCGCCGATGCCTCCGGGTGTGCCGAACGACCCGCTGCAGCATTATGTGGATGCGCTTAATAATCGGGACATTGACTTGCTTGTCAGTCTCTATCATGAGAATGCCGGCCATGTGAATGCGCAGCGCATGATTCTCGGGATTCAATCCATCCGAGAATGGTACAGGAAACTACTGGACGAATTGCTGCCGGCAGGCAATTTCGCCATCGATCAAGTGCGCGGCAAAGGCGCCTCGTGGACTTTCAACTGGACTTTTCACAGCCCAGCTGGGCAAATGGCGGGGGGCAAGGATACCCTCGGCTTGCGCGAAGGGCGCATTCAATATCATTACAGCAGCTTCGCGGGTTCGCATGCATAGCCGGGCAGCCACCTACCCCCTCTCGGGCCGCGTACCACGGTTATGGCGTTCACCGGCACCGTTCCCGATGCCAGCCTGAGGGGCCGCATGTCCAACCCAATACGTAAGGAGCTGTTGCGCTGGGGAGATGTCGAACAACTGGTTGACGTACTCATTCCACAGCTCCGACATGATATTGAAGCGATGGTGATTGTAACCCGGGGCGGGATTGTGCCCGGCGGTTTGCTGGCCGAGGCGTTAGACGTGAAGGACATCCTAACCGCCTCCGTGCAATTCCCACCCATTAATGCCGACCACAAATTGCTCGCCTGGCCCGAATTCCTGCAATTCCCGCACGAGGATGTGCTCGCCGGTAAACGCATTCTGGTAGTAGACGACGTTTGGGCATCCGGCCGCACCATCACCTCGGTGAAGGACCGCATCCTCGGGACCGCCGGCCTGCCGGAACTGTGTGTGCTCCATTTCAACCTGGCGCGCTCACTTTTCGGCCATACGCGCCCCGATTACTATGGCGCCGTCACCGACGCCTACATCGTTTATCCGTGGGAAATCGACCGCGGCGCCGATTTCGCGCTGCGCGAGCCGGACGTGGTGAGCTAAGCGCAACCACCCGTGCTATACTAACGCCTGCCGGTTCAGTAGTTCCGTCCAGATCCACAGAATAGGGCGATGACGATTAAGCAGCTGAGCGAACTTCCTCCGAAAGCAGTGCTCGTTGCAGTGCTGATTATCGGCCTCGCAGCGGGCGGGGTTACGGCAATCAGATACGCGCTAAACGAGTTTAATTCGGCGGCGCAACAACCTGCCGCAGCCGCTTTGCCGCCACCGACCCCGACAGCCACAGCCGAGGTGGCCGCCAGCGCCACCTCGGAACCGACCGCGGCTGCAGCCAATGTGACTGACGCCGAAACGCCGGTTCCCACACTTACAGCCATCCAGACCGCGGATCACCCGCCCACCCCGTCAGCAGACCAGTTGCCCCTCGGGGACAGCACACTGGAACTCACGGACGGCGTGTACTTGCGCGCCGGGCCGGGCACGGAATACGCGATTCTGGGCAGCGAGCCGGCCGGGTACGTTGCGCCGGTCACCGGAAAATCTGCGGGCGGGCAATGGTATCAGATTGCGTATGGCGCCCGCAACCGCGTCTGGGTTTCGGCGCTGTGGTCATCGCTGCGCGCGAACGCGGCCGACATCCCGGTCGTGGAGGCGCCGGCCACCCCCACCCCGGAAGCGAGTGCCACTCCGGCGACGACCGCGACAACGGCTGCGGCCCCAACAGCAACATCTGCCGCTCTGACCATAGCCTCCAGCAGCGCCATTTCCGGAAAAACATTCAGCGTGGAGACCCATTTCATTCCGGGTATCACCGGGCCCCGCTTCCTTATCGGCGATACGTTCTATGTCAACATGCGCATTGCGAATTCGAACAGCTCCGATGTTAGTTTCGGCGCGTGGGGCGTGCACACCAACCTTTACCCGAACTTTCTCTATATTTTCAACGGCGACCGCGCAGCCGACAAAATCGCCGCAAACACCGAATACAGCTGGAGAGATTCTGTCAGCATTCTCAACGCCGGCGTACACCATCTGCAGATGGGTGTTTGCCTGGATAACGCCGCGAATTGCCTAGCCACGAAAGCGCCGGGCACAAACTGGTTCATCCTTTCGGAGGCAATTCCGGTTACCATCAGCGAATCCAGGCTTTCTCCGGTCACCCCGGACGGCAGCCCGATTACGGGCACCTACTTTTCGGCTGAGGAAATATGCAGCGCCGGCAGCAGCTGCGCAGCCAGCTACGCCGTGAATGAATCTATCTGGGTGAATCTAATAATACACAACCCGGGCGGCAGCGACCAGAAGTTCGGCGCGTGGGGCGTGTACGCTAACCCACATATCTTCCGCTTTTTCAACGGGGACGGAGACGCCGATAAGGTCGCCGCAGGCACCGAATATACTTGGCGCGACCACATCGAAATCCCGGCCGCCGGCACATATGAGTTAAGAATGGTCATTTGCCTAGGCAACTCCACTGATTGCGGTGCCACCACCCCACCGGCTGCCAACTGGTACTACCTCTCCGACGCGATTCCGGTCACAGTCAATTAGGTCCCCTGCCGCCACCCGGTGGGAAAGACTGATGAGTGTCCCCGCACAGCCGCGCTACGCGCAAGCGACACACCGGTCGGCGCGAAAATTAACCGCGATGGGAGCCGTGTTGGCTGCGGTTTTCCTGCTGCTGGCCGGCTGCGCCAACATCCCTCGAGACCCAGCTGCCAAAACGCCACCATCTTGCGTGGCGGCCGAGGTGCAATCGCGTGAGCTCAGCACCGGCTGGCGCTTCCGCACCGACCGGGATGACATCGGCCTTGCTGAGGGCTGGCACTCAACCGCGGCGGGTGCGGGCGAATGGGCCGATCTGGCGCCGGGAAAAGCGTGGGAGGAGAGCGGACTAGAATACGACGGGGTCGCCTGGTACCGCACCCGCATCACTGTGCCAGACTGGCCGGCCGTTTTCCTCGGTTTTGGGGGGGTCGATGATTCCGCCGCGCTGTGGATAGACGGCGAGCACGCAGGCCGCTGGGACAACCTCGGTTCGCGGGCTGCTCTCGTGGACATTCTGCAATATGGCACAGCGGGCGAAGAGTTGCAGCTCGCGCTGCGCGTCCTCGACCGAGGTGAATTCGGCGGCATCAAGCAGCCGGTGCGCCTCGGGGCCGAGCGCCGCGCGGTGATAACCGGCGCGCAACATGTGGAATGGCTTGTCAGTTCTCACCCAGATTGGCCCATGCCCGCATGGGCAACCGCAAAAGCGTTTGCGTGGACGATGACCGGAAACATGGATTCAGCCGAGGAGGCATTGGTCTCTTCAGATGGCGCAGTGGCCCCCTGGGCGAGAGCGCCCAGAGCAGAAGTCTGGCTCTACGATCCTGAAACGGGTAGGCTGGGCGCAGCCGGCCCGGCGGATGTGCGCTTCTCATTAACGGACGGACGCCTGCCCATGCCACAATGGGAATGGGAAGCCCTCGGCATTTCAGTACGAAACACTCTCTTTGGAGATGGCGGGCAGGCAGCCGTCCGCTGGAAAATAACGGTGCAAAACACGGACGCCGAGCCGCGCAGTCTGACCCTGCTGCTGGCAATACGACCCTTTGCCATTAACCAGAACCTCGCGCCGATCTGCGCCATGCGCGCCCAGCGCGGCCGCCGGCTGTGGGTCAACGACGTGCCATTCATGGCCGCCGCAACGGCGGCTGGAGAAACCGGCGCGGCACTGCTGCCAGAATCCATGGCGGCAGCAATGCGCGGCAGGGTGCCTACCGGGGAGGGCGTGAGCGCCGCGACCGCGGCGGATGGCGTCGCCGTATGGGCCTATCCTATTGATCTTGAGCCGGGCCAATCCACTGTGTTCCACTTTGCCTTTCCCGGCGCGCCGGGCGAAAACTTCCCGGCGGCAGACGTCCCCATCGATGAACGCATGCGAGAGGCCGCCCAGTTGTGGCAGGAGGCGACCGGCGCGGTGAACATGGCGCTTCCCGACGAGTCCGTGGAAGCCGGGGTGACCGCATCGCTCGGCTATCTGCTGCTTGCGCTTGACCCCGACGGCCCCCACCCCGGGCCGCTGGCGCACGATGCCGTCTGGGTGCGCGACGCCGCGTACACCGGGTTGGCACTGCTGCAATTCGGCCACGCCGAAAGCGTGCGCGCCATCGTCGCCGCCACGCTTGCTTCGCAGGAGCCGGACGGGCGGGTGCCTCCCATCAGAGGCGAGAACGTTCCCTGGCACGATGACGAATGGGATTCGCAGGGACAAGCCATTTTTCTGGCGAGCGCATATTACCGCTTTACCGGCGATGAAACACAACTGCGTGAATGGTATCCGCAGTTGCGCGCAGCCGCACACTTCCTGTCTGAACTGCGAGCGAGCGCAGTCGCAACCAGCGGCGCTGCGCGCAGCCTGCTGCCTCCGAGCAAGAGCGCGGAAGACCTTGGCCCGCCCGAGTGGCACCACTACTGGGACGATTTCTGGGGGCTGGCCGGATTGGAGCACGCGGCCTTCATTGCGGCAGCGCTAGGGGATAGCACCGATGCCGCCTGGATGCAGTCCGAGGCGGACGCACTACGTGCAGCCATTTTGGATTCAATCACGACCGTGATGGGCCCGGAGCCGGCCTTCATCCCAGGCGCCGTGGAAAACACAACGGACTCGGCTATGGCGCGCGGCACAGTGCCTGCGCTCTGGCCGACTGAGGTGTTCCTTCGAGATATGCAGCTGCTCGCTCGCTCGTTTGACATTTATCATCGGCTCTGGCTGCATCCGGATAACGGCGGTTTCCGCCATCTGGGCGGCCAGTTCTGGCCTTACGGCGGGCTTGAACTGGCCCACGCGTACCTTCGGCTGGGCCGCACGGACGTGCTGCATCAGATACTGGGTTGGACTCTACAGAATCAGACCATACCGGGAACCTTCGCCTGGGCCGAGCAGGTCAATCCCGCCAATGGTAGTTTCTCCGGAGGCGACATGCCGCACGCGTGGGCGGCCGCTAGTTACGTCACCCTGGTGCGCGAGATGCTGCTCTCCGAGCGCGGAGATGCGCTCGAATTGCTCAGCGGCGTTCCGGATTGGTGGCTGGCGGACGGTCGCACCATATCCGTAAAGGGCGCGCCCACGCACTTCGGCGCGCTCAATCTACGTACCGAAAACGAACTCACGCAATCAGAGGCGGGGTGGAACGGTACGCTCACCCTGACCTTGTCAGGAGCAGCGCCTCCGGACGGATTCCGCTGGAGGCTGCCCGTCCAGCCTTATGCCCTCTCAGGGCCGAGCGGCACAAAAACAGAGGCTGGCTGGCTCATCGTGCCGCCTGAAGAGGGCAAAGTACGGCTCACCTTTGCGGCCCAACCATAATGGCAGTAATGTGGTTTGACGACTTAACCGGGCGGAGGTATAATGTCAGCCTGAACTCCCGCGCGATTGCGCGCGGGGTTGCGTGACAGCAGCGGGTGTTATTGCGCGGTCACTATTGGTCTAAGGTGTGAATAGTCGGACCTGATGTTGGTGCCAGTGCACAGCGGCCGGTTACCCGATGGGCAGTCGGTTGCCGGGGGCGGGATTGGATTGAGCGGAGAAATGTTGGGTTAAGTTAACCGTGCGGCGACAGTCCGCATTCCCAATACTCAATGCATGTCGGCGCCAGTGTCATATGGAGGTGCCGGTTTTATTTTAAACAAGAGGTTATGAAAGAACCATCAGTCGCAAACGCGCCAAGGGATGACTTCGCCACCCTGCTGGAGGACTACGTGGATGTGGTACGGCCGGAGCATGGCGAATTGCTGCACGGCACCGTAATTGACGTGCGTTCAGACGGCGTTCTGGTGAACCTCGGGTTAAAACGCGAAGGGTTAGTGCCGCTTTCAGACCTGGAACGCGCGGGTAAACAGCTGGACGAATACAGCGCCGAAGAGGACATCGAGGTGCTGGTTACAGTACAGGGTCACGGCGCGAAGCACCCGATTCTCTCAGTCTATCAGGCACGCCAGCATCAAGCGTGGCGGGACGCCGAGGCGCTGATGGGTTCCGGGGAAATATTCACCGGCGCGGTCGAAAGCTGCAATCGCGGCGGGGTCGTGGTCTCATATCATGGTCTGCCCGGCTTTGTG
>CAJWGI010000035.1 GCA_913031335.1 uncultured Anaerolineales bacterium
GTCAACTAGCACGGCGGGCTGCAGCACACGGAAGTTCATCGCCGGAATCAAGCTCTGCCCACCGGCAAGCAGTTTGGTGTCCGCGCCATGCTTTGCCATTGCTGCTAACGCGTCGTCCAGGGAGTCGGGAGACAAATACTTGAAACTGACTGGCTTCATAGATCTAGTTGATAATACCAGGGCGCCCCGGTGGACATTGTATAATGCCGGAGGATGTACCCGCCTCCGCAACACCGAGCGCGGATTTCTGTGTATTAGGGAGTGGCAATTATAGCATGAACACCCTCGCTGGCTTCGCGCATGGAGCGCGCGCGGCCATCGGAACGGAAGGCACAGGATGAGTGCCGGAGAAGGCCTGCTGCAAGGTGTGCGCGTAATCGACTTGACGCGGATACTGGCCGGACCGTACTGCACAATGATGCTCGGCGATCTGGGCGCGGAGGTGATCAAGATCGAAGCACCCGGGCGTGGCGATGACACGCGCCATTGGGGACCTCCGTTCACGGAAAGCGGCGAGGCGGCTTATTTCATGTGCGTGAACCGGAACAAACGCAGCCTTACTCTGAATTTGAAATCCGAACGCGGACTGGAAATCCTGAAGGACATGATTAGCCAGGGCGACGTGCTGGTGGAGAACTTCAAGGCAGGCACACTCTCCCGCTGGGGGCTGGATTATGAGAGGCTGCAGGAACTCCGCCCGGGCCTCATCTATTGCACGGTGACCGGCTACGGCTACACGGGGCCTTACAGCTCCCGCCCCGGCTACGACTTCATCGTGCAGGCGATGGGCGGCTTCATGAGCATCACCGGGCCGAAGGAGGGCGACCCGCATCGGGCGGGAGTGGCAATCGCCGACATCAGCGCGGGAATGTTTGCCGCCAGTGCGGTGCTGGCAGCGCTCTATGCGCGCGAGCGCACCGGAGAAGGACAACGCATCGACATGGCGCTGCTGGATAGCCAGATTGCGTTGCTGACTTACGCCGCCAGCAACTACTTCGTCTCTGGCGAAACCCCGGCGCGCCATGGGAACGCACATCCAAACATTGTGCCTTACCAATCATTCACGGCGCGCGACGGCCAATTCGCTTTCGCCGCCGGTAACGACAGCCAATGGGAGAAATTCTGCGGCGCGGTGGACCGGCCGCAGTGGCTGCACGATGAGCGCTTCCGCACCAACTCGGCCCGCGTCCAGAACCGCGACCTGGTGGCGGCGGCGTTGGACGATTTGTTTGTCACACGAGATGCGGCGCACTGGCTGGCGCTGTGCGAGCAAATCGGCTTGCCCGCCGGGCCGATTAACAGCATTGACCGCGTCTTCGAGGACGCGCAGGTTCAGGCGCGCGAAATGCGCGTGACCGCGCAGCACTCCGAGGACGGCGACGTGCCGCTGCTGAATTCGCCCCTGCGCATTCCCACCGCACCAACTTCAATCCGCCGTGCGCCGCCGACGCTCGGGGAGCACACCGAGGAGGTTCTTGCCGAGATGTTTGGCCTCGACGCGGCCAGCGTCGCAGCGCTGCGGCAGGAGGGTGTGGTGTAGTCAGGCTGCGCTGCCGACCAGCGCCGTTACGCTTTCAATCCCCAGCGTATCCATTTCCCGCAGCAACCCCACGTTGATATCCCGCACCAGCCCGGGCCCGTTGTAGACCAGTCCGGTGTAAACCTGCACCAGAACCGCTCCGGCGCGAATCTTTTCCAGCGCGGCGGCTGCGCTATCCACCCCACCCACCCCGATTATGGGCAGCGCGCCGCTCGTCCGCCGGTAGATGTGGCGAATGATCTCAGTCGAGCGAGCCGACATCGGCGCTCCGCTCAGGCCGCCGGCCTCGGCGTGGGCCGCCCCGCGCAGCCCCTCACGGCTCAGGGTAGTGTTGGTGGCAACCACCCCGGACAGGCTGTGATTAGAAATCGCCATGAGCACGTCGTCAACCTCCTCGAGCGACAGGTCGGGCGCGATTTTCAGGAGCACCGGCATGCGCGGACACACCTTCGCGCGATTCTCCATAAACCCGGCGAGAAATCCCTCCAGCGCGACGGGCGCCTGCAACCCCCGCAGACCGGGCGTGTTGGGCGAACTGAGATTGACAACGAGATAGTCCGCGTAGGGATGCAGCTTTCGCAGCATTTCCCGGTAATCAGAAAGCGCGTCCTCGAGTAGCGTGTCACGCCCCTTGCCGATGTTCACCCCCAGACGGGCGGCCGTGGGGTGAGCACGCAGCAGCGCCAGCCGCGGCGCGGCAGCCGCCGCGCCGGCATTTGGAAAGCCCATCCGATTGATCAACGCGCCGTCTCCGGGCAACCGAAAGATGCGCGGTCGCGCGTTTCCGCGTTGCGGGAGCGGCGTCATGGTGCCCACTTCCACATGCCCCGCTCCCAACGCGGCGAGAGCACGCACTACGATAGCATTTTTGTCATAACCGGCGGCGATGCCGACCGGATTACGAAAACGCATGCCGAAAACTTCTGATTTCAGGCGGGGGTCACGACAATCAAACAGATGCGCCATCCAACGGCGAGTGGGGGAAAACCGGGCGGCCAGCGCCAGCAGGCGCAAGGTCAAATTATGAGCGGTTTCTGGGTCCAGCCGAAAGAACAGTGAGCGCAGTCTGCGGTAATCGGGGCGTTGCATGCCGCGCACCTACGAGCTGCGCGATAGATAATCCAACACGGCCTGATATTGCTCTGCAGAAATTGCGCCCTGCTCTCGCCATGTGTGCATCAACTCACGGATGGTGACGACAGCATGCAGCTCAAACCCGCGGTCCGCCAGCGCGCCCGGCGCGCCCTGCTCCCGGTCAATAAGCACCACAACATCGCACACCTTCAATCCGGCCGACTGCAACTTGTCGATGGTCTCGAACTTGCTCTCGCCATTGGTTATCAGGTCGTCCAGCACCACCGCCGTGTCACCCGCACGGAAAACTCCCTCCACGGCCACGCCCGTGCCGTACGCCTTTTTTTCGCGGCGCGGATAAATCAGCGGCCAGTTTCCCGCCAGAGCCACGGCCGCGCCAATCGGCAACGCCGCATATGGAATGGCGGCGATGCAATCGAAATTGAGCGTTCGCAGCGCAGTCGCAAACGCGGCCGCCACACTGCGCAGCGCATCCGGAAAGGACGCTAGGCGGCGCAGGTCAATATAAAATGGGGAACTCTGACCGGATTTAAGCGTGAAATCCCCAAAACGCACGCAGCCGGAAGCGAGCAGCGCAGCCGCCAGACCGTCGCCGGGATGATGCACCGCAGCCGGACCGCACGTCCTCCGCGCGAAGTTAATCGCCTCACGCAGCTTCGCGGCGGCCGCGCCCGGGTCAGCTGCGCCCGCAATGGAACGTGAGGCGCTCACAAGCATGCCCATGCCGTCCGGCCGTAGACCGGCCTGCAGCGCAGCCTCCAGATTCCCGCCCTGCGCGCCCACTCCCGGAGCAAGAAACCACACGTCGGGGACAGCGGCACGCACCCGCGCCAGCGCATGAGCATCGGTCGCGCCGACCACCAGCCCCAGATTTTCGTGCCTGCTCCAGGTCCACGCCTTTCGGGCAACGCGCAGATAAAGTGGTTCACCTTCGGCCGGCAGCGCCTGCAGCTCATCTGCTCCCGGGTTGGATGTCTTGCAAAGCACAAAGGCGCCGCGCTCCGCGCGCTGCAAAAACGGTGCAAGCGAATCCGCGCCGAGATACGGGCTGGCGGTCAGCGCGTGCGCGCCGAGCGTGTCAAAAACAGCGTGTGCATATGCCTCGGTAGTGCTGGAAATGTCGCCGCGCTTGGCATCTAATATCACCGGAATTCCTTCCGGGACAGCGGCAATCACCTCGCGCAGCACGGCTATGCCCTGTGCTCCGGTGCGCTCAAAAAAGGCGCTATTGGGTTTGAAGGCGCAGGCATGGGGCGCACACGCATCGATCAAACGCAGGCAGAACTCGCGCGCGGCTGCCGGAGTGGGTTCGGAGAGCACTTCTGGATGCGGGTCAAGGCCCACGCACAGCAACGAGTCCGCCTCGCTCGCGCGGGCTTCAAGCCACTGTATGAAGGACGGCATCAAGCCTTTCCCAGCACCAGCGCCAACAATGCCATGCGCACATACATGCCATTTTCCATCTGGCGGAAATAGGCAGCGCGGGGGTCGTCATCCATTTCCATGCTGATTTCGTCCACGCGCGGCAGCGGGTGGATGATAATCATGCGCTCTTTGGCGGCCGCCATTGTCTCCGGCGCGACCACGTAACTCCCTTTGACGCCCTCGTACATGGACGGGTCGTCAAAACGCTCGCGTTGCACCCGCGTGACGTAAAGCACATCCGTCTCGGGCAGCACATCGGCCAGATCCACATGCTCACAAGGCGCCATGCCTTGCTCCTTCAACTTTTCCACCAGCGCAGCCGGCATATGCAAAATATCGGGAGCGACGAAGTGTAGTCTGATGTCGTACAGCGCCAGCAAGCGCGCCAGCGAGTGCACGGTGCGGCCATATTTCAGGTCACCCAGCATGGTCACCGTCAAGCCATCGATGCGCCCGAGCTCCTCGCGTATGGTGAACATGTCCAGCAGCGCCTGCGTGGGGTGCTCCCCGGGCCCGTCGCCCGCGTTGATTATCGGCTTGGTGGCCACGCTGGCCGCAATTGCAGCGGAGCCCTCCTCCGGATGGCGCAGCACGATAGCGTCCGTGTACGATTCCATCGTGCGGATGGTATCCTGCAGCACCTCGCCTTTCGAGACCGAGGAGAAGGTGACGTTGTCAATCTGTAGCACGCTTCCCCCCAGCCGCTGCACCGCGGCCGCAAAAGAGGATGAGGTGCGCGTGGAAGGCTCGTAAAACAGATTCGCCAGCACCTTGCCCTTCAGCAAGTCAAAAGAACCAACGCGCTCAACCATGGAGCGCATTTCGCGCGCCACCTCGAAGATGGTGTCCAGGTCTTGGCGGTCAAACTGCTCCACCGAGACAATGTGCATGCCATAAAAGCGCGTATCGCGCTTCTCCCCGAAGGGCAGGTGTCGGCTGACCGAGCGCGTAAAGTGATTACGATTCGCCATTGCTAATCTCCTCTCGCCAATGATACTATCGTTGCGCTTTAGTCACATCCAGACCGGAACCGGGCACGGCGAGCACTTTGCCGTCTTCGAAAGCAGGCGCACCCCACAAGGTGACTTTTCTCACTCGACCCTGCAGCTGCCGGCCCTCGAAAGGCGTCCAGCCACAGCGAGAGTGCAGCTGCTCCCCCGTCACCTCCCAGCGCGCATCGGCATCCACATCGACCCACGTTTCCGGCTGCGCGGCGACGCCGAACACGCGCGCCGGATTGGTGTGCATTACTTCCACCAGCCGCTCGCGCGTCAGCCGACCCGAGCGCACCGCGCCAAGCAACAACGCAAGCGCAGTCTCCAGGCCGGGGAAGCCTGGGGGAGGCTGCTCGCTGTCTTTCTCCGCAAGCGTGTGCGGCGCGTGGTCAGTGGCGATGCAATCAATGACACCATCGGAAAGCGCCTGCCAGAGCGCGGCCTGATCCGCGGCAGAATTCAAAAGCGGGCGCACCTCGCAGCGGCCCACGCCGAGCGCGGGCGCATCGGCCGCCGTCAGGAAAAGATGGTGCGGCGTCACCTCACAGGTAACCGCTACGCCGCGCTCGCGCGCCACACGGATGAGCACGATTTCCGCCTTGCGACTGACATGGCAAATGTGCACCGGCCGCTCCTGCAGCATGGCAACCATTATCGCCGCCGCTGCCATGTGGCCCTCCGCGTGGCATAGCAGCGGACGGTCGCGCGGCCACACGGCCATGTGCGCCTGAAGTGCCGGCAACGCCTGCAGCCGCAGGGGGCCGAAGGTCTGGTCGAGATAAAGTTTCAACCCGGCGACGCGGGGCGCGAGGCCGGCTGCGGTGGTCACGTTGTCCGCAGTAGCGCCCAGGTGAATGCCAAAGTCACAACGCGCCTTTTTTCGCGCCGTGGCCAGCGAAGCTTCGAGCGTCGCGCCGTCGGTGATGGGCGGCGCAGTGTTGGGCATGGCCAGCACGCAGGTGTAGCCACCCGCCAGCGCGCTGGCCGTACCCGAATCCCAGTCCTCTTTGTGCGTTTCTCCCGGCTCGCGCAAATGCACATGTGCGTCAATCAGGCCGGGTAGGCGCATTGTGCCCATCAGGCAGCTCGCCGGCCACATGCAGGCGTAAAAAAAGAGAGCCGAGCGGCTCTCTTTCGCAGCGCCTGGAAAGCGGAGTACATCACGACAGGGATTGTACGGGAAAACGGTTTAGCGTCAAGTAGACCGCTGCGTTACAATGTGAATATCCCGGACGGACGGGAGAAAAGTATGAGAGCGGTCAGCATCGTCGGCATCGGCCAGACGCCGGTGCGCAAACAGCACGGCGATAACCTGCGCGCGCTGGGCGCCAGAGTGGTGCGCGCCGCGATGAAGGACGCGCGCATTCGCAAGGTGGATGCGCTTTTCTGCGGCAACATGCTGGGTGACGAGCTGCAGGGCCAGAAGCACCTCGGCGCGCTCATCGCCGACGAGGCTGGGATGCCCGGCATCGAGGCGCTGGACGTGCGCGCGGCCACCGCCACCGGTGCCGCCGCGTTGCGCATGGCTTACATGGTGGTCGCCAGCAGCGAAGCCGACCGCGCTGTCGCGGTGGGCGTGGAAAAAATGAGCACCGGCATGGTCACGCCCGCGCTGGCGAAAGCGCTGGATGCCGAGCACGAGGTTCCGGTGGGTGCCACCATGATCAGCAAGAACGCCGATTTAATGCGCACATATCTGCAGCGCCACGATGCCCCGCAGGACGCGCTGGTTGGATTCTCTGTCAACGCGCACCGCAACGCGAAACATAACCCCAACGCGCTCTTCCGTGACCGCAGCGTCACCCCTCGCGAGGTGCGCAAATCGCGCCAGATTCACGCCCCCATTCGACTGCTGGATTGCTCGCCCATCTGCGATGGGGCCGCAGCCGTGGTGCTGGTGCCCGCCGAGGAAGCGCGTGCATACAGCAGTCATCCGGTGCAGATTATGGCCTCCAGCGTGGCCACCGACCACTTCCGTCTGGAAGACCGTCCCGACCCGCTGATGCTCGAGGCGGCGCGCAATTCCGCCCGCATCGCCTTCCGGCGCGCCAACGTGAATCTGGAGGACGTGAGTTTCTTCGAGGTGCACGACGCCTTCAGCATCACCGCATGTCTGCTGCTGGAGGCGCTCGGATTCGCGCCAGCGGGGCAAGGATGGCGGCTGGCCGCCGAAAAAGAAATCCGGCTACGGGGAAAAATACCGATCGCCACTATGGGCGGATTGAAAGCGCGCGGCCACCCCATCGGCGCTACCGCGCTCTATCAAGCCTGCGAAATAGTGCTGCAACTGACCGGCCGCGCCGGAAAGAATCAGGTCAGAAACGCGAGAGTGGGCTTGCTGCAAAGCGTGGGCGGGGTGGCCACCACCATGCTGACGCATGTCTTCACAGCCATGTAACAATCAGCAGCGCTGCACTCACGCATCGTAGGCGCGCTGCAGCACCTCCATGGTGTGAAACACCGGCAAGGCGCTGTCGGCCGACCGCAGGTGCGTGCCGATTTGCGCCATGCAACCGATGTTACCGCTCACCAGTCCAGCCGCGCCGCTACGCAGCACTGCCGCGGCCTTGCGGGCGCCCAGCCGCGCGGCAATTTCCGGTTGTTCAATGTTGTATATCCCTGCAGAACCACAGCACATTTCCGCCTCACCGAGCTGCACCAATTCAAGCCCTGGAACCTGCTGCAGCAGCCGGCGCGGCGCCTCCGTGATGCCCTGCGCATGCGCGAGGTGGCAGGCATCTTGATAAGCCAGCCGCTGCGGATGGCCCTGCCCACGCGGAGCGCGCAGCCCGAGCTCATCCAGAAACACGTGTACATCGCGCACCAGTGCCGCGAACTCGATCGCCGCGCTGCCGTCCGGCGCGTCGCCAAACAATAGACCGTATTCTCGCATGCCAGAACCGCAGCCCGCAGCCGTGGTAATGATCGCATCAACGTCAGTGGGGAAGACGCGCATGTTCCTGCGCGCCAGAGCACGCGCTTTTCGGGCGGCACCGACATGCAGCGCCAGCCCTCCACAACAACCCTGACCGCGCGGTATGAGCACTTCCACACCGTTACAGGCGAGCACGCGCGCGGCGGCACGGTTGATACCCGGAGCCAACACCGACTGCGCGCAACCAGTCAGAAGCGTCACGCGCGCGCGCCGTTCCCCCTCCGCCGGTACGGTTTCAGGTAAGCGCATTGCTGCCGGAAGCACGCGCGGCAGCAGTTCAAGCATGGCAGCCAGCTGGGCGGGCAGCAGCCCGCGCAGCGGTCGCAGCAGTGCGCCAAACAGCGCGGCGGCGCGAAAGCGCGCCGGGTGCGATAGGGTTTCCACCAGCAGCCGGCGCACCAATAAGGCCGGCAACTTTCCGCGCGCGCCGCTCTCCTCGGCGTGAGCACGGAATGAAAGCAAGAGCGCGCCGTAATCGGTGGCTGATGGGCAAATGGTGGCGCAGCTCTGGCAGCCCAAGCAGCGTTCGATGAACGGACGCGCCTCCGCCAGCGGCAAGCGCCCCTCCAGCGCAGTCTTCATCAGCAGTATGCGCCCACGCGGCGAATCCATCTCTCGCCCCAGCAACTGATATGTCGGGCAGGCCGGCAGGCACAGGCCGCAGTGCACGCAATTCTCCACCGGGGTCGCCATCGCGACGCCTCGGAAGCCCAGCCGTTCCACCGGAATCTGATGGCGCATTTACAGTTGCGGAAATTTACCCTGCGGGTCGAGCGTGCGCTTCACGCGCCGCGCGAATGCCGCCCCCGTGGGCGGAACGCCGACCCACGGCGACCCCGGCGGCCCGAGCACCCGCAATCCACTCAGTTCAAGCGCGCGCAAAATGGCGTCAATCTCCGCGACCTCGCCCGGCCAGCCCACCCAGGCCAAATTGCCGCCCACGCTGTAACGCCGCTGGCCACCGCCCTGCGCCAATCGCGCCTCCAGCGCCGGAATCCTCGCCGGAGTGAGCGG
>CAJWGI010000036.1 GCA_913031335.1 uncultured Anaerolineales bacterium
TCCGGTGCGAAGAACGGGTGCGCCGGAGCTGGCTGCGCCAAAGCCACCATCACGCCGAATGCCCCGATGGCGACAGCCACCGCCGCGATGATTGCTAGCAGAGGTCGGGGCAAGCGCATCAATGCTCGCGGGGCGGGCGCCTGCTACCGTGCACCGCGGCGAGATTTGCGCTTGCCGCCTTTGTACATTGGCGCGGTGATGGGGCAGATGATGCTTAGTTGCGGGTCGAGCAGGCGGCTCTCCAGCCTCTCGCCCAATTCGGATTTGTCCGTGGAGGTGGTGACCACGGTGGGCAAGCGCGCCACATAGCGGTGATCTATCAACTGCAGCAGTTTTTCGCGCGCCCACGGTGTGGCGCTCTGCATGGTCAGGTCATCGAGCACCAGCAGCGCGGCGTTGCGCAGTTCGAAGAACTGCTTGTCGAAGCGCACCAGCGAGTCCGGGCTGAAGGTGGCGCGGAGATGATCGAGCAAGTCCGCAGCGGTGATGAACAGGGCCGGGTGACCATTGCGGATGCGCTGGTTGGCGATGGCAGCCGCGAGGTGCGTCTTCCCGCAGCCGTGGCCGCCGGTGAGAATCAGCCAGCCGTCGGGTTGTTCGGCGAATTGCTGCGCGGCCTGCGCTGCTGTGCGCAGGAGTTTCTGGTGCTCCGAGGCGATTTCGCCCACGCGCAAGTCAAGCGTCTCGAAGGTCTGGCGCGCGTGTATGGCCAGCGACGAGAGATTGGTCTGGTCAGATTCGGCGCGGCGGAAATCGGGCGCATCGATGACAAATTTGCGTACGAGGTCCATATCCACCAGCCGGCTGCGCACGCGCGGCTCGATACGCTCAAGTTCCACATTGCAGGTAATGACGGTGGGCAGCGCGGCGTTGTAGCGATGGTTGATGATCTGGTACAGTTTTTCCTGCGCCCACTGAGTGGGGTTCTCGGCGCCCAGGTCGTCCAGGACGAGAAGGGGTGCGTTGCGAGTCTGCTCGAAAAGATTGTCGTAAGCCACCGGTGAACCCGGCCCGAAAGTGGCGCGCAGATGGTCGAGCAAATCGGGGGTGTTGACGAAGAACACATCGGCGCCCTGTAACAGGCAGTGGTTGGCGATGGCCGCCGCAAGATGTGTTTTGCCGCACCCGTAGCCGCCGTGCAGCAACACCCAACCACGCGGCTTCTCCGCGAAGCCGCGCGCCTGCTCATACGCGCGCTGCAGGCTGTCACGCTGGCGCTGGTCGTGGGCGTGGCCTTCAGGCAGGAAGTTGTCGAAAGTCTTCTCAGCCAGCGGCCCCAGGCTGGAACACTGCTGGCGCTGCGCCGTCATCTGCTGCTGCAGGTCGTCAAGTCGGCAGCTGCAAGGATATAGGCGGCCAAATTCCGAGTCCTCTATGTCGGCATCGGCGCTGACGAAACCCAACCCGTGGCACCTGGGGCAATCGGGCGCACCCGGTCCGGGCAGCGCGGTCCGCTCGGGTTCAGCTCTCGAGGTAGTCGAGGTATCGCTGGCGAGTTTTTTCAGTGTCTGCTCGGCCTTTTCCATGGTCGTCCTTTCCTTCGCGCTGCCAGCGTTCGAGGATGGCAAGCACATAGCGCCACGAGCGCGCGTTGTTCTCCACCGCCATGCGTATGGCCTCCTTCAGCCAATCGGCGGGGAAGTTGCTCTCCGCATCGCGCAATTCGTCTGCGATGAGCGGGGTGAGAGCGCCGATGTTTTGCTCGTACAGGGTGAAGATATTGGGCCGCTCCACCGTCACACTGATGGGGGCCTCCGCGTCGATGCTGGGCCGCCACTCCCCGTTGGTGATGCCCTCCACGGCGGCGCGGCCTTTCGGGGTGTTCAGGAAGTAGTAATGCTCGCTTTCGGCCGCGCTTTCCACCTCGACGTGCAGCAATGTGCCGCGCGCGCAGGCGCTTTCCAATGCTTGACCCAATGCGTCCTCGCCCGGTTGCTGGAAGCTAGCCCGCAATGCCTCGTCCTGTTGCAGCTCGCTGCGGCGCACATGGCGCAACTGCCCCTCTTTCAGCGCCAGCCGCCAGAAGCAGTACAGTGTCAGTTTGAGTTCGTCCAGGTCATCGATCTGCGGCAGCAACTCGCTGAAGAACAGATTGGGCACCGGAGTGGTGCGCGTATTTCCAGCGGGGAAACCGGAAAACCCTTTCACCGCCTAGTCCTGCAGAACCACGCTTCTGTGAGTGGCGTCGACGAACTGGGCGTACGCGGGCAGAAAGATGAGTTCCATAGAGGCGGTCTTTCCGTTACGATGCTTTGAGACCAGCAGTTCGGTCACTTGTTTGCGTTGCGGGTCTTCGTCCCACGCGTCAGGGTGGTGCAGGAACATCACCACGTCGCTGTCCTGCTCGATACTGCCGGACTCGCGCAGGTCGGAAAGCAGTGGGAGCTGCCCGGCGCGCTGTTCCACCCCGCGCGAGAGCTGTGCCCCGGCCAGCACCGGCACGTGCAATTCGCGTGCCAGCGCCTTCAGGCTGCGCGAAATCTCCGAGACCTCCTGCACCCGGTTCGCATCGCGACGCACGTCGGCCACCATCAGTTGCAGGTAATCGACGATGATCAAATCCAGTTTCACCTCGGCGGCAAGGCGGCGGCTTTTTGCGCGCAGTTGCATCGCCGATATGGATGGCGTGTCGTCCAGGTAAATGCCCACATCGCTCAGAAGGTTTACCGAGTGGATGAAGCTGTCCATCTGCTCGTCCTCCAAATTACCTACGCGCAGCCGGTGCGTGTCGATGTGGGTTTCCTGCGCCACCATGCGTTGCATCACCTGCTCGTTAGACATCTCCAGTGAAAACAGCGCCACGCGCTGCTTGTGTGTGCGCGCCGCATTCAGGGCCACGGAGACCATGAAGGCGGATTTGCCTTTCCCCGGGCGGCCGGCAACTACAATAAGGTCCGATTTCTGCATGCCGCCCAGCAGTTTGTCCAGGTCTCGGAAGCCGGTGGGCACGCCCACAATTCTGCCGCGGTTGTCGTAAAGCTGCTGCACGTGGTCGTAATATTCGTGGGCCACGTGCCGGATGGGGGTCAGGTCGCGGCTGGAGCGCCCTTCGCTCACTCCGAAAAGCGTCTGTTCGGCCTGATTGACGACCTCGTTGATATCAGTTTTTTCGTCGTATGCCAGCTTGGCCACCTCCCCGGCGGCCTGAATCAGCCGGCGGCGAGTGGCTGCTTCTTCCACCAATTTGCCGTAGGCAACCACGTTATACGCCGTGGGCACGCGCGTCACCAGCTGCGTGAGATACGCGAATCCGCCAATTTCCTCCAGCTGCCCATGGGTATCCAGTTCCTCCTGTGTGGTCAGCTGATCGATTGGCGTGTGCTGATCGTGCAGCGAGGTGAAAGCGTTCCAGACCCAGCGGTGTTTAACCGAGTAGAAATCTTCTGCCCGTAGGGTGGAAGCGACCTCGTAATAAGCGTCCGGGTCGATGAGCACTGACCCGATGACCGCCTCTTCGGCCTCCAAATTAGAAGGATGAACGAAATCCTCGCGCATGTTTTCCATCAAGTTCTGCGGGTATTTACCGGCATAATATCAGAGAGTGCTGCACGCTGTTGCGGGTGCTGTCGCGTGGTCGTTTCCAAAACGTTACGGATTAGACGTGCCGCGCACGGGGCGCAGTTCCGCCCCGTGCGCGGCAGTATTACAGCAATGGCGCGCTCGTGCCGGTCATTCTTGCTCCTCGTCGCTGTCCAAATCGTCCAGATCAAGCGTGTCCACAAAATTGGTGAACACCGACAGGTCCTTGTCATCCACTCCGTTGCTCTCCGCGCCGTCCAGATCTTCCTCGATGTCTTCTTCCGGAGTGATGCCGGCCTGTTCCATCACCTTCTCTTCCACATAAATCGGCGCCTGCGCGCGCACGGCCAGCGCCATGGCATCTGAGGGGCGCGCGTCGATTTCCAGGCGCTCGCCTTCCCGGTTTACCAGAATGTTGGCATAAAATACATCGTTACGCAAATCGCGGATGAGAATGTACGAAACAGCGCCGCCAAGTTCTACAATGGTGGTCGCGAGTATGTCGTGCGTGAGCGGGCGCGCCATTTCCATCTCCTGCAATTCCACGGTGATGGCGTCGGCTTCGCACGGGCCAATCCAGATGGGCAAATAGCGTTCGCCCTCCCCGTCTTTGAGGATGGCCACTCGATGTTGTGACATTAGGCTGACACGGATGCTGTCAATGGTAACTTCAATCATCTGAGAACCTGTGTTTTCTCGCCCGCGCTGCTTGCCGCGATTCTAGCACAACACCGGCTGCCGCTGGGCAACGGTTGGTCTGTGGCAGGGTGGGACTGCCCCCGTGCCATCAGGTGAAATGACCCGCCTGCCAGCGCGCAATCATCACGCCAGTTGCGTGGAATGCTATTTCGGGTAATTCGTCCGGCCCGAACCAATCCACTGCATCCGCATCATCCCCGGCCTGCAGCTCGCCGGCAGTTATCTCGCCGCGGTAGAAGATTATGAAGCCGGCCCCGCCCGGGTGCTCGCGCCCGGGCACCAGCTCGAGCAGGTCGGACGCGGAAACAGTGAGACCGGTCTCCTCGGCGCACTCTCGCGCGGCTGCCTCGGCCGGGTCCTCCCACGCGTTCACAAAGCCACCGGGAGCAGTCCAGCGGCCGCGCGCGGGCGTGGCCGCGCGGCGCACCAGCAATACTCTGTCGTTCTGTTCCACCCACATCGCCGCGGCCACTTTGGGGTCGAAGAAATGGGTGTAGTCGCACTGCGGGCACACCGGCCGCTCTGCCCCGAAGCGGCGTCTGCGCGTCAGGCCGCAGCCGCAGCGCAGACAATATTTCACTTCAACCGGTTCCATCAGGCAATCGTATCAGAGGGAGTCGGAATGGCCTCAATCCTCAGCGTGCGCACTGCGAGTGGCGTGCCGCCGATGTTCCCGGTCATGCTCCGGGCGAGAGAGGGCTGCATTACTGCCGTTACTGCAATTCTACAGTCGCCCCGGCTTCTTCCAGTTTCTTTTTTGCTTCCTCGGCCGCCTCTTTGGCAACGGCCTCCAGCACCATTGCTCCCGCGGTCTCAGAGACTTCTTTGGCGTCCTTCAGGCCCAGGCTGGTGACCTGACGTATCGCCTTGATGACGTCTATTTTCTTTGCGCCATGGTCTTTCAGCACCAGGTTCCACTCGCTCTTTTCCTCGGCGGGCTCGGCGTCGGCTCCGGCGCCGGCGGTGGCCGCCACGGTTGCTACCGGCGCGGCCGCGGAAACGCCCCATTCCTCTTCAAGTAGCTTGGTCAGTTCCGCAGCTTCCAGCACAGTCAGTTTTCCGAGCTGCTCGACCAGTTTTTCCAGATTTGCCATGATGTCCTCTCCTTATCTTGGATTTGTTTTGTGCGCGCAGAATCACGCGCTGGCTTCTGATGTGTCAGCATTCGCGAAAGCATGCACCACGCTCACCACTTGGCGCACGCTGCTGGAAAGCGTCCCCGCGATGCCGCGCGCGGGTGAATTCAGCAACCCGAGTAGCTTGGCGCGCAATTCCGGCAGCGGCGGCAGGTTGGCGAGAGTCTTCACCTCCTGGGCACTGAGTAATTGAGTGCCCATCAATCCGCCCTTGATTTCGATTGTGTCGTTCTCTTTGGCGAAATCGGAAATGGCCTTTGCCACGGGCGGTATTTCTCCAAACGCGAAGCTAGCCAGAGTGGGCCCGCTGAGCGTCTCCTCCGTCGCCGGAAGCCCGGCTTCTTGCAGAGCCAGACGCGTGAGCCGGTTCTTAGTGACGCGGCACACGCCCTCCGCTTCGCGCAGTCTGTGTCGCAACGCGGATATTTCCGAAACAGACAGGCCCTTATTGTTCACCCACACTACCCCCTGGCTGCGCTGCAACAACTCGGTGTATGTTTCTACCAGTTCTTGCTTGCGCTGTTTGCTGAGTGCCATCTTTTTGTCTCCTTTCTGCATTTGCCAGAAAACACAAAAGCCTTTGCTCACGCCTCAGATGAAGCGACGCAAAGACTTCGAGCGGCCTTGGCGGCCATGGGCAGATTGAAGTCTTCACCTCGGTGGGGAATTAAGCCGGCGCGTGGCCGAGCACCCACGGTCTGTGGTGAAGCTACTGTTGTGTAATCGGATTGTTATTCGATAGCGCCTACCAGATTCGGGTCTACCCGAATTCCCGGCCCCATCGTTGTTGCCAGTGTAATGCGGCGGAAAAAGTTACCTTTTGCCGCCGACGGTTTCGCTCTGCGCACGGCATCGACCAGAGCCACCAGATTGTCGCAGAGAGCATCCGCGGAAAAGGACGCCTTTCCGATGGGCGCGTGCACATTGGCTGTCTTATCCAACCGGAATTCGATTTTTCCGGCTTTGGCCTCGTCAATCAGCCGCGGCAGATCCTCGGCTGGCGCCACTGTGCCCGCCTTGGGATTTGGCATCAGGCCGCGCGGGCCCAGGATGCGCCCAAGACGCCCCACCGTACCCATCATTTTCGGCACGGCGATAGCAACATCGAACCCGGTCCAGCCATTCTGGATTTTCTTGATGGTCTCTTCATCTGCGATGAAGTCCACCCCGGCCTGTTCCGCCAGGCGCGCGCCCTCTCCCTCGACGAACGCCAGAACGCGCACAGTCTTGCCAAGCCCGTGTGGAAGCTGCACCGAGGAGCGCACCTGCTGGTCCGCCTTGCGTGTATCGATACCCAGCCGGACGTGAACTTCAACGGTTTCATCGAAGTTCGCAGTGGCGCTTTGCTTGGCCAGTTCCACCGCCTCACGGGGGGGGTAGAGCTGGTTTCTCTCAATTAGATCGCGCGCCGCGCGGTATTTCTTGCCATGTGTTGCCATGATAATCTCCGCTGGTGCCGGCGGGCTGCTCGGCAGTCCTCCCGCCTTCTGGTTTATCCCTCGACCACGATCCCCATCGAGCGCGCTGTGCCCTCTATCTGCAGCATGGCGTTCTCAACATCGTTGGCGTTCAGGTCTTTCATTTTCGTTTCGGCGATTTCGCGCACCTGTGAGCGGGTGACCTTGCCCACTTTCTCGCGCAAAGGGTCTGCCGAGCCTTTTTCCAGCCCGGCGGCTGCGCGTAACAGCACCGCGGCGGGCGGCGTCTTCAAAACGAATTTAAACGAACCGTCGGCGAAGATGGAGATATCCGCCGGCAGAATCTCACCGGTGCGATTCTGAGTGCGCGCATTGTATTCCTTGCAGAACGCCATCAGATTCACGCCGTGAGTTGCCAGCGCTGGGCCGACCGGTGGCGCCGGGCTTGCTCTGCCCGCCTGTAATTGCAGCCTTACCATTGCTTTTAGTTTCTTTGCCACTGCACCGCTCCCGCTGTTAGACCTTTTCTACCTGCAAAAAATCAAGTTCCACCGGTGTTTCCCGCCCGAAAAACGAAACCATCACACGTACTTTCGCGCGGTCGACATCGATTTCCTGCACTGTGCCGATGAAATCATTGAATGGACCATCGATAATGCGTACTTTTTGGTCGACCTTAAACGTGACTGTTATGCGTGGTGCGTCCGCCTCCATGCGCTCAATAATGTGACTGACTTCCTGTTCGGGCAGCGGGGTGGGCTTATTACCCACACCCACGAACCCGGTCACGCCCGGGGTGTTGCGCACCACGTACCAAGACTCTTCCGACAGTTCCATCTGCACCAAAATGTATCCCGGGAAAACCTGGCGCTCGACCGTCTTGCGTTTTCCGTCCTTGACCGCGATTTCCTCCTCAGTGGGGACCACCACGTCGAAAATCTCGTTGCTCATGTCCATGCTCTCAATGCGTTGTTCAAGGTTGTGGCACACTTTTTTTTCGTAACCTGAGTAGCAGTGCACCACATACCAGTGCTGGTCTAGCTCTCCGACCCCTTCAGCCTTGGTGGAGGCTTCCGCTTTCTCCACATCGTCCTCGCTCTTCCGGGCGGTGTGCACCTCCCGGATGGCGGCCTGCAGCACCTCCTCCAGCGAGGGGCCGAGGTCGTCTTCGAAGTCGATATCGAAGTCCATCCCCGGTTGATCAGCGTCTCCGTCAGCTAACTCCGCGGCAGCATTCTGCGCAGGTTGCGGTTCTGGAATTGCGCTGATCTGAGTATCTTCTTTTGCTACGTCGTTGTTTTCCATAGTGTCACTGCATTACCTGCGCAAACACCCAGGTGAAAACCGCATCGAAAAACCCGAGAAACAGTGCGCTGACGGTGATGGTAACCAGCACCACCACGGTCAAATTGGCGGCCTCGGCCCGGCTGGGCCACGAGACTTTTCCCAATTCCGCCCGCGTTTCGCGCATGTATGCCACGATCTTCTGGCGGGTGCTGAAAATAGTGAACGCCACCAGCGCAATCACCAGCCCGAGCAGCGCCGGCCCTATTAGCTCGCGAACATCCATCAGTGGCCCGCTCCCAGAATAATCTCTCTCATGGTGAGGACGCCGGTCTGATGCGCGCGGCCCCGCTCACTTCCCGTATCTTTCGCTTAAGGCAGGCGAGGCAGGACTTGAACCCACAACCTACGGTTTTGGAGACCGTTGCTCTACCAGTTGAGCTACTCGCCTAAGTCGTTTCGAAGAAAACAGGCGGGTTGGGCTCCCTTGGGTCAAGACCTGCCCTCTGCCGACGATCACTTTGTTTCACGGTGCAACTGATGCTTGCGGCAGCGGTGACAGTATTTGCTGAATTCCAGCCGCCCGGGATCATTGCGCCGATTTTTCTCGGTGGTGTAATTGCGCTCCTTGCACTCCGTGCAGGCCAACGTCACCACCGGTCTGACGTCCTTTTTGGCCATACCCTATTCGTTAATTTCGGTGATGACGCCGGCGCCGACGGTCAGGCCGCCCTCACGGATGGCGAATTTGGAGCCTTTCTCCAGCGCGACCGGTGTTATCAGCTCCACGTCCATGTTCACGTTGTCGCCCGGCATGACCATCTCCACCC
>CAJWGI010000037.1 GCA_913031335.1 uncultured Anaerolineales bacterium
AGCCAACCAGTTGCCCGGGGCCGTGATAGGTGATGTCTCCGCCGCGGTCACATGCATGCACGGCAACGCCGCGCGCACGCAGCTGCCGCTCTGAAAGCAGGAGATGCTCGCGGCGCGCGGAGCGGCCCAGCGTGTAGGTATGAGGATGCTGCAGCAGCAGCAGGCAATCGGGGCGCACGCCGGCCGCGCGCGCCGCCACAAGAGTGGATTGCAGCCTACGCGCGGCGGGGTAATCAATTTCGCCCAGTTCGAAAACTTGGCAGCGCGCGCTCATGGCAGCGATTGTACCACCGTGCTCGCCGCCGAGCCGCGCTGGCGCAATGCTATAATCGCGGCGCAAGATGCACACCCTCACCATCTCTCTCGGGCAGATGACCCCGCGGCTGGGACGGCCAGAAGCGAACTTCACACAGCTGCGCGAATGGGCCGCCGAGGCCGCACAGCGCGGCTCGGAACTGGTGCTTTTCCCGGAACTGTGGAGCACCGGCGGTGACCTACCCAAATGAAGAATTGGTCAGAGACGACACACTTTCTGAGACAACAGACGAACGGTACCTTTCAGGCAATGCTATCGATGTCAAGGCCCAGTCTGATCAATTGTTACTGGCGTGAGTACTATGTGTCAGCGGACGATGAAACGCGCCTTACTCTTGATTACGAGTTGAAGGCTTACAATCAATTACTCTACCAATACCCAAATCTTCACTACCAAAACATCCCTCAGTTAGATGCCGTGGTTATCGAAGTAAAAACACGAAGCAATGACCCGGACTTGCCAGGTATTATGGCTGGTTTTCCTCTGCGCGTTCAGAGATACTCGAAATATATTCAGGCAATAGAAATGGTCTGATGTGGGCAAAAAACACTAACGCCATCACAGCTGCCCGTCTTGACGTAGAAGTAGCTATGCGCCATCTGCGCCGCGCCGATCCACGCCTGCGCCCGCTGATAGAGCGCCATGGCCTGCCGCGCTTGCAGCGCACGCGCAATTCCTTTCAGTCGTTAGCGCGTTCAATCATCTACCAGCAATTGAGCGGCAAAGCTGCCGCCACAATCTACCGGCGCTTTCTGGAGCTTTTCCCCACACACCGCTTTCCCACTCCCGCGGCCGTGCGCTCCATGCCGGTGGCGCGGCTGCGCTCCGCCGGTCTTTCAGGACAGAAAACCACCTATCTGCTCGCGCTGGCGCAGAAATACCAGCAGGGTGCCATCCGACCGAGGCGCTTCAACCAGATGAGCGCCGCCGAAATCACCGAGATGCTCACGCAGGTAAAAGGCATCGGCCCGTGGACCGTGGACATGTTCCTGATATTCGCGCTCAATCGCCCGGACGTGCTGCCGGTGGGCGATCTGGGCGTGCGCAAGGGAATGCAGCGAATGTGCGCCCTGGCCGCACTGCCGGATGCAGAGACCATGCGTCGTGTGGCCGCCCCGTGGCGGCCCTTCCGCAGCGCGGCAAGCTGGTACCTGTGGCGGATGCTGGACGAGCAGCCGGGCCCATGAGCGCCGAACGTTTTCCACTCGCCCCCACTCGCTGCAGGCGGAGAAACCATGCTTAGGTTGATAGTGCGCGACCTGCTGGTACCGGGCTCGGTCCCTTTTTTGCTGCTGGCGATGGCGGCGGGGGTGGCCGCGCTGCACATCGGGCCGCGCGCACGCAAATGGGGTCGCATCTGGCTGACGGCGTTGCTGGGCAGCTACTGGTTGATGAGCACCGCCTTCGGCGCGGGCTGGCTGGAAGACTGGATTGATGGCGGCTACGCGCCGCTCGTTGACGTCGAGGCGGCCGCAGATATCGATGCCATCGTGGTGCTCAGCGGCGGTGGCAACACATTCCGAAACAGTATCTACGAAATCAACACGCCCGGCCCGCACACCGCCTTCCGCACTCTGGAGACCATCCGCCTGCAAAGCATGCTGCCGGAAGCGCTGCTGATTCTCTCCGGCGGCATCGGCGACCCGCAGGGGCTTGCCCGACCGGAAAGCGAGATAATGCGCGCCGAGTTGCTGCGCGCCGGCGTCCCGGAGGCACGCATGGCGCTGGAAACGAATTCACGCAACACGCACGAGCAGGCCCTTAATGTGGCCGCCATGTTACACGCGCTAGACGTGCGGGCTTTTGTGCTCGTCACCTCAGCGGCACATATGCGCCGTGCGTTGGGCGCGTTCCGGGCGCAAGGATTGGCAGCTGTTCCCTCGGTGGCGAGCACTACATCCACAGAGATGCCCGCGCCGCGCTGGCCGTGGCTGCCCTCCGCCGGAGCACTGTACCGCAGCCGCGCGGTCATGCGCGAAACGCTCGCGCTGGTGTATTACCAGCAGCAGGGTTGGCTGGACCAGCAACCTTAATATTCGACAACGTAGGGTGGGCGTCGATTGACGGATGCACTTAATAGTCATATACTAGGAGCATGCAAGAGGTGAGTCGCATATGAGCGGCGTTGCCACGCATACCAACGCAAGCCGGGGTCGGCGGCCCCGCAAACACACGCGCGAACATTGAAACGGTTCGGCGTGTGTTTTTGATTCCACAGACTGAAAGGAGCCATACATGGACTACGGTATGATCGGGAAAATCGAGAAAGCCAAGCGTTACGCGGAGGAGCCGGAGCGTTTCCGCTTCGATGATTTCACCGTGCGCTTCGATGGAGACAACAACGGGCACACAGTCACCTGCGTGCGGGGAGACTGGCAGTGCGACTGCGAATTCTTTTCAGTGCGCCAAGTGTGCAGCCACACCATGGCGCTGGAACGGCTGCTGCACGACATGCTTCCCGAGCCGGTCATGGTCTGAGCGACCCGGGCGGCAGCATCCCGGACGAGGCCGCCGTGCAGGCTTCACCCCGAAAACTGAAGGCATAATCTGCGGCAACGGCGGCGGGGTTCACCCCCGCCGTTTGCTTATATGGATATAAATGACATTTTGCCGAACTGTGCGCGCCAGGCCCGCGCCGCCGTTTTCCCAACGCCGTGTCCCCGCCAGAGAATCCGCATAGCGAGATGAGAATCGCAATCATCGGCGCAGGCATAACCGGATTGGCTGCAGCCTACGACCTGACCAAATCTGGCCATAATGTGGTGCTTTTCGAATCCGCCTCGCAGGTCGGTGGGCTGGCTTCCGGATTCAAGGCGGATGGCTGGGCTTGGACATTGGAGCGGTTTTATCACCACTGGTTCGCCTCGGACCGGCATGTGCTGGCGCTTGCCGATGAGTTGGGCTGCCGCGAGAGTGTCTTCTTCCCGCGCCCGACAACAGTCATGTACCATCGCGGCCGGTTTCATGCACTCGATTCACCGCTGAGTGCGCTGCGCTTCCCGGGGCTGGGCTGGGGCGTGCGCAAACTGCGCTTCGGCCTGACTACACTCTATCTGCGCCAGAGCCACGACTGGCGTGCCTTGGAAAAAATCACCGCAGCCGAATGGCTGACGCGCTGGGCCGGCGAGCGCGTCTATCGCACCATGTGGGAGCCGCTGCTGCTGGGGAAATTCGGCCCCTTCGCCCCACAGATTCCCATGTCGTGGCTGTGGGCGCGCCTGAACGTGCGCACCACCCGATTGGGAACATTCGAAGGCGGTTTTCAGGCCTTTCTGGATACCCTCGCGGACAGGGTGCGCCGACAGGGAGGTGAAATCCGGCTGCAGCATCCCGTCACCCGCATCACTGCATCGGTGGAGTCAGGCGTGCGCGTGGAGAGCAACGGAGCGGAGCACCACTTTGAGCGCTGCCTTGCAACCTGCTCTCCTCAGCAGCTAGCCGAGCTGGCCACGCAGCTACCGCCCGATTACCGCCGGCAGCTGCTGCAGCTGCAGAGCATGGGCGCGGTGATGCTGGTGCTTGCCTTGAAGCAGCACCTGAGCGAACATTACTGGTTCAACCTTCCCGCGCAGGCAGGCTTTCCCTTTCTGGCACTGGTGGAGCACACCAACTTTGTCTCGCCTGAACATTTCGGCGGCGAGCACATCGTCTATTGCGGCGATTATCTTGAGCGCGACCACGAGTACTTTAGCCTGCAAAAGGAGGAGCTGCTGGAGCGTTTTCTGCCAGCGCTCTCACGCTTCAACGCGGATTTCGAGGCGGGTTGGGTGCAACGAAGTTGGCTCTTCCGCAGCCGTTACGCGCAGCCGGTGCCGCGCGTCGATGGTTCCCGGAAGTTGCCAGCGCTGCGCACCCCGCTGCCCGGCCTCTGGCTGGCGAGCATGAGCCAGATTTACCCCTGGGACCGCGGCACCAATTACGCCATCGAGCTAGGCCGCAGGGTGGCTGCCAGCTTGACTGCAGGCTGACCGACGCTCGCGGACTATCGACTCAGCGGGCGATGGTCAGGCGCAGCACGCGCTCTTCTTCACCCCCGAACTTGTATTTGTAATCCTCGTCGCCGCGCATGAAATCAAAGCGCCGGTGTCCGCTTTCGATGGCGCGCTCAATCAACTGCGCCAGCAGCACCCAGCCGGGTGAGAGCGCCGCATGCGCGCCCGGGTCGTAACCCGAGTTGTACAGATAAACGGTCGCACCCATGCTGAAGTAGGCATACGCGGCCAGCTGGCGTCCTTCCAATTCCAGGAAGCACAGACCAAGCATCCCCGCGGCTTGAGTCTCGCGCAAAATATCGCCGAAAGCGGCGTGCATTTTGGGGGCCAGAAACGCGGCTTTCTCCGCGCCGCTCGCCCGCATGAGCGCGATGAACTCGTCGATAGCAGTGGGGTTAACCTCTCCGGGGTCCATGAAAACGGCCCGGGTACCCTCAGCGGCAGCCCTTCGCAGCTTGCGCCGAATCTCGCGGCGCTGCTTGCCCTCCAATCCGATCAGGTAAGCATCAAAATCATCGGGGAGCGTGAATTGCGGGCAGAAGTCCTGCAAGACCGTATCGGCCGTCCAGCCACGCTCGGCGGCCAGTTTCTGCCAGTGTCGAGCGCTGTCACTCCGCTCCGGGATGTTGGCAAACTCGGCGCGCTGCCAATCCGGTGCGTCCGCGCCGGCCAGCCAATCGAAAACCGCCCGTCGCACTTCCGGCGCGTCCGCGGCGCGCGCGACCACATCGAGATAATCGGCGATATCCTCGCCGCCCACCCAGCGTAGCACCGCGTCATCATCCACATACATGCTCGCCAGGCCGACCATTGCATCAGCGTGACGAACCGCGAGAAGGCACAAATCGCCACTGCCAAAATGCTCCCACCACGCCCGCTGGAATTCCACGCACTGAAACGGGGTGGAGCCAACGCTGTACCGAAGCAGCCCGCCCCATTGCAGCGCCAGCCGATCGAATGCTTCCGCGGCGCCAAAGGCCTCGACGTGCATCAGCCGAGTGGCCTCGCGAGTTCATCGCTGCGCCTGTCGCACGGCTGGTGCTGCTTCATGCGGTGAATTGCCGTTGCCCCTTTGGATTGTTCACAAATTTGCGCTGCCCACAAAAGGATAGCCTCCACGCGGCTTTTTGGCAACGGCTTTGCTGCTATAATCGCTGCGGCGCACTCGCTCCACCCACGAACGACAATCGACCGTGCCCAACTTCAACCTCAGCCGCAGAACCGTCTTCGCATTATTGGCCATCGGGGTGTACCTGCTGCTGCTGGTCGGGCTGGCGGCTGCGGAGCGGGGGGCATCCGGCGCCAAGATCGACAGCCTTCCCGACGCGCTCTGGTATTCCATCGTCACGCTGACCACCGTCGGGTACGGTGATGCCTATCCGGTGACCCCCGTCGGGCGGGCCATCGGCTACACGTTCGTGCTCGGCAGTCTGGGGGTTCTGGGGCTATTAATCAGTCGCATAACCGAAGCATTTGTAAACATGAGGGAGACACGAAAGATGGGTTTGTTAGGGACAAACTTCACAGGCCACATTGTGGTCATTGGCTGGGACCAGTTCGCTCAAGCGGTTGTGGACGAGCTAATCGGTGCAGAGAAAAAAGTCGCAGTTGTGACCGAAGACAGAAACCATGTGGACCCGATCAATGAGCGTTACGCCGAGGCGGATGTGTTTGTGTTGGTCACCGATTACTCGAATTACGCCACGCTGGAAAAAGCGAACATCGCCCAAGCGGCGACCGTGTTCCTCAACTTTGAGGACGACACGCAGAAACTGGTCTATTCGCTCAATCTGAAAAAGCAGTACGGCGAGACCGAGCACGTGGTCATCTTGAACAACACCGACCTTGAGGACACCTTCCACAGCGCAGGCGTCACTTTCACTCTTTCCCGGGAAGGAATCGCCGCAAAAATTGTGGCTAGCTACATTTTCGAACCTGATGTAGCCCGGTACGCCGTCGATTTGCTTAGTTCAGCGGTGGCAGCGGATGATTACGACATCCAGCAATTCCTGGTGACCGAGCATAACCCCTACGTCAATCGGGGCTATGCGGAGGTCTTTCGTGCGCTGAAGGACGAACATAATATCATCTTGATTGGGATAAGCAAACTAGAGCAGGACGGCAGCCGCCGGCTGCTGAAGAACCCCGCCGGCGCATTGACCATCACAGCGGGTGATTATCTGATCATGATAATGAGCGGGGAGAACGAGGCGCCAATCATAGAGCTCTTCGGGGTGGAAGAAGGCTTCATTTCTGGCCGTTGATGCCCCACTGGGAGAACGCGAATCAAAAAGGCCGCCGCCTGCAGCAGGCAGCGGCCTTTGCTTGTTTGCCGAGCGGCGTCAGGTGATAAACACGCCCGCCTGTGTGTTCTCATCGCCGGAGCGGTACATTGCCTTGGGCAGTTTGACGCCCTCGACTTTAAAGCGCCGCATCACATCTTTGGTGAGTTCGCTCTCAACCCGCCACGGACGCCGCCAGTGCTCGAGGCGGATGTTATCTACGTAATAGCGCACATTGAAACCGATGAAGGTGTTGTTGAAAGCTGTCAGCCAGACCTGTGGTTCTTGCCACATGACCTTGGTGCGTTTGAAGCTCTCATCCAGCCAGTTATCTAGATCCTGCACCATGTCATCCACGCGCGTCTCCTGTCCGGTCGGGTCGTGGATGACATCGTACAGATTGGCAAGGCGAGTTGAGAGAAACCGGACTTTCTGATCCCATTCTCCGTGCAGGATTTCCCGGTCATCCGGAAACAGATTGGGGTCGGTCAGCCAGACTTCAATCCAATTGTGCAACAGTTCGAGCAGCGTCTTTCCATCCACGTCCGCATCTGCCACCAGTTGCGTTTTTTGCCAGCGGCGGCCTGTCTGCTCCAACGGCCGCAGCCCGACTTGCAAAAGGATTTTCTCGTATTCGCCGCTGAGATCAGCCACCTCCTGCGCATCCAGACCGCCCAATTCCATTTCCTTAATCTTCACGACGAGCGCATGCAACGCTTCACGGATGGCATCCAGCTGCCGATTGACGTACGCCTCGGCGCGCAGCCGATTATACGCGGCCCTCTTCTTGGAGGGTGTACCCGCAACCTCGTCTTTCTTCTTCAGACCTTTTACTGAAGGTAACGCTTTCAGCTTGGGCATCGGGTCGCCGACGATGTCCGGGTGCGCCAGCACGGCCTCGCGCAGCATCGCCATCACCTTGTTAGGATTGGTGCCCTGCCGCTTGGCCGCGAAGCCCACCGTGGCCGCCAGATTGGTGGTCGGCCGATTGGCGTTGAAGAAGGTCGACCGTCCCAGCGCTCCGTTGGGGATGAACATGTCGGTGTAGTTCTGCACATTGAAAAGATGCGTCGTGCGAATGCCGATGCTCCGCACCACGGCCGTGATGTTCTTCCCTTTGGTGACGGTATCCGGCAGCACGATCACATCTCCGGTGCGGAAGGGCGTATCCACCAGCAGAATCAGCCCGGCGAAAAAGTCGCTCAGGATACCCTGTAGCGCGAACGCCAGCACGAAAGCACCACCGCCGACCGCAACCCACAACCCGGTCATGTCTATCCCCAGGAATTGCAGCGCGAAAAACAGGCCGACAATATAAATCATAGGCGCGCCAAGCCGTTCCAGAACCGGCACCAGCACATCGTCCCAGATTGCTTCGGTCTGCTCAGCGAAATCTTTGATGTAGTAAATGAGCACATCCACGAAGAGGCGCGCTGCCCAGTGCGTTAGCGTGATTGCAATCAACGCCCAGAGGATGCGGTCAATCCACACACTAGCGGGGAGCGCGGGCCCCCACGCGCCCAAGGCGTTGCGCAAGCCATAGAGAGTAACCACCAGCACCGCCGGCCGGCGCGAAACGCCCAGAATCACATCATCCACGTCAGTGTCGGTACGCCGGAAAGCCCAGAGCAAAACGTATGCGCACAACCAGTACGTGGCCAGCGCAGCCACGCCCCACACTAACAGAGTACCGAGGAACACCTGCGCCGGCTCATTACCCAGAAAAGTGATCATGGCTCACTCCTTATCGTTTGCACGCCACCTATTGTAACCAACACGCTGCAAATAGGCAAGTGCCGCCATGCTTGCCCACAGAACCGGCGCACTGTTACTTGACAAACGTCGAGCTAGCGAGTATATTGAAAGTAGTCGGTTAAGGCCAATTCACTTACGCTCACCAGCGGTGCATCAGATAGGCCCGGGCAAAAAGAGATATCTGCCGACCCGAATCCTTTCCTTAGCAGCACTCAGGAAGCCGCCATCGCTCGTGAGGGGAGTTGCCTAGCACAGGACACACTCGACTGAACCAACCTCAAATCAATTAGTCTGTTGCGCTGCAAATTACATATGATTCTCATCCCGCCGGTTGCGGGATAAAAGGAGCTTATAATGATTGACTACCGATTAGGCGATTACATCGTCTTCCAAGAAGCTAGTGACGAAGGCGGCGATCCGGAACCGGCGCCAGAACCAGAGCCGGAGCCAGAACCAGAACCGGAGCCAGAACCAGAGCCGGAAGAACATCACGAAGAACCTCCGCCGGAAGAACATCACGAAGAACCTCCG
>CAJWGI010000038.1 GCA_913031335.1 uncultured Anaerolineales bacterium
TGGATTGGCAGGCTGCTGCGTGTGCCGGTGGTGGGCATGATTTATCACCTTGATAAAAGCCTTAAGGGGGCGCGGTGGGTGGAAAGAAGTTTGCTCGGTCGATATGACTTCGTTCTCACCATCAGCAAGTTCTCGCTAAAGCAGCTGCAGCAGATTGTGCCGCACCTCGGTAACCGCACCGAAGCGATTTATTGCGGAGTGGGGCCACAGTTCGCGCGGCCCGAATCCGATGGAGGAGTTTGGCGGAAACGTATGGGAATTCCTCCCGATGTGCCTCTGTTCAGTACCTCCGGCGTGCTGAGTCCACGGAAAAACCACGCCTTCTTGCTGCAGGTGATGCAGGCTTGGTTTCACCTGGGCCGCGATGGCTTCTTGATTGTCACCGGCGAAGGCGAACTGGCGCAGCAGTTGAAAAACCAGGCGCGCGCGGCTGAAGTGGCCGAACGGGTGTTATTTCCGGGGTATCTGCCGGAAAACGAATTGTGTCGAGCATTTGAAAACAGCACTGCCTTCCTTTTCCCTTCTAGAATGGAGGGCTTCGGGCTGGCGCCGGCGGAAGCCATGGCGTGTGGCACTCCCGCGATTGTATCAGACCGGGGCGCGCTGCCCGAGGTAGTCACCAATGGCGAGACCGGTTACGTGCTGCCCATCGATCAGGGCGCTGAACCGTGGTTGCGCGCCATGGCGCGCCTGTGCGATGACGACAACTTGCGTGCCCGCTTGGCCGCAGCTGCGCTGGTGGATGTGCACGAACGGTTTAGCTGGGAAAAAACTGGCCGGGAGACCGAGACAACTTTCCGGCGGGTGATCGCTGCGCACCGAAAGCAGATGGGATAAGCCTGTGCGCGTTCTGGTCGTAGGTGCACAACAATATCCCATGTACGCGCCCGCGTGGGCTCGGGGCCTGCGCGAGGTGGGGGTGAAAGCGAGCACATGGGACTGGACGAAATCTCTCGGTTCAGGCTTGGTTGGCCGGTGCGAGCGGCGCTATTTGGTCGGGCCGGGAATCGCGCGCGCGAAAAATGAGCTACTGCGCAGAGCAGCAGAGAGCAGCGCCGAAGTCGTCTTACTTTATGCGCTAGCGGCAATAGATGCGCCCACGGTGCAGGCGCTTGCGCGGCAACACTGGGTGGCGGGTTATCACAACGATGACCCCTTCGGAGCGCATGGCGGAAAACCTGGCCTGCGGGCGTGGAAGCGAGCGCTCCCCCATTTCCACAGCCACCATGTGTTCCGCCGCAAGAATGTGGCCGAATATCGGGATTGCGGCGCGGAGCGAGTTAAGGAATTGCGCCACTTTTATCTTCCGTGGCTGCACCGACCGGCAACGCTTACGCAAAGCGAGAAAGGGCGCTATGAGAATGAGATTGTGTTCGTCGGTCACGCGGAAGCCGATGCGCGCATGGGATATCTGGCGGCGCTGCTGGCGGCCGGGCTGCCGGTGCGCGTCCACGGTGGGAGCAAGTTGTGGCGGCGTCATCTCCCGTTCTCTCTTCGGCGCGCGTTTGCGCCCCTTCGGCCGGTCTACGGGCAGGACTACGTGAAGACAATCGCTGGCGCGAAAATCTGTCTCGCCTTCTTCAGCCGCGCAAATCGGGATGATTACACCACGCGCGTGTTTGAAATACCGGCGGTGGGCGGCTTCCTGATGTGCGAACGCACTCCTATTATGCAGGAATTGTATCGAGAAGATGTCGAGGCGGTCATGTTCTCGAGCGAAGATGAGCTGGTGCAGAAATGCCGCTGGTATCTGCAGCACAAAAGAGAGCGCCAGCAGGTGGCCGCTGCCGGCCGGCGGCGCTGCCTCGCGGGCGGCCATGATGCGGTCAGCCGCATGCGGCAGTGGCTGCACGATACGCGGAGTTGGATGACTGCGGCTGGCCACCCGGGCGCGACGGCATGACGCGACTGATCTGGGTCTGTTCCACGCTGCCGCCATACAATGGCTTTCTTTTTCGCTCGCTGTCCGCGCAGCCGGGCATAGCCTTGCAGGTGGTTGTCAACAAGATGGAGGACGCGCGCCATCCCTGGAAAAAGGGGTTGACGAGCGGCTTCAATGCGCGACCCATACGCCGGGCTGCGGGAATCGATTGGGATTTGCTGCGCGAGGCCGTGTGGTCAAGGAATACCATGGTTGTAATCGCGGGCTGGAATGTGCCTGCGGTCATCCTGTTCGCCAGCCTGCTGGCAGTCAGAAGAGCGGCCTTTGTGCTGTGGACCGACACCCCGGACGTGGACGCCTACCGCCCGGCGATGAAGGCTGCGCTTCGCGCCCGCTGGTTGCGCTGGCTTTTTGACCGCGCCCGCGCCGTGATGGGCACCGGTACGCCGGCTCTGGATGCCCTGCGAGAAATGGGTTGCCCGGCCGGTAAATTACTCAAATTCCCGTTTTTCGTTGATCTTGAAAACTATCACGGAAGCAAAGCCGCGTCACCGGCAGAGAAGGTCATGCGATTTGTGTCGGTCGGTCGAATCGAGAATGCGGTCAAGGGGCATCATCTCGCGGTGGAGGCGCTCGGCCGTGTGTCGGAGCGAACTCGCCGACCGGATTGGAAATACACAATCGCGGGGGGCGGCCCAGACGCAGAGAAGCTGCGCGCACTGATTGCATCTCGTGGCTTGGATGGGCGCATCAGAGTGACGGGCTGGTTGGAGCCGGACGAAGTCGGGGATGTATTGCGGCGTTCGGATGTGCTCATTCACCCCTCGCTGCGCGATGCGTATCCGGCCGCCGTGCTGGAGGCGATGGCATCCGGCTTGCCTGTGATTGGCTCCGACGCGGCCGGTTCAGTCCTTGATAGGGTCGTTCATATGCAGAACGGATGGATACACGCCGCCGGGGATGTTTCTCAGCTCTCTGAGCAAATCGAATGGGCGTTGCAGCACCGTGGGGATGTGACTGAGATGGGAAGGGCTGCGCGGCTCACAGCGGAGGAATGGCCGGTTTCAAGAGCAGTTGAGATCATCCGTTCCGTTCTTGCCGGTCAAGTGAACTGAGATGCGCTATGGAATTGATGCTTCCAATTTGAGGTCCGGAGGGGGCGTTCACCATTTGCTTCGCATTCTTGAAAACGTCGGAAACTCTCCGGGTGGCGATACGCACATCACTGTGTGGGGCAGTCGTGCACTGTGTGAGCGCATAGCGCGCCGGGAAGGGATTACGTTGACGGCGGTACCGGATCTGGATGCCTCCCTGCTCCGGCGGCTGCACTGGCAGATGCGGCGGCTGCCCACACTTGCCGGCCGCACATGCGACATACTCTTTGCCCCCGGCGGTCTGACGGGAAATCACAGCATCCCCACTGTTGTCATGTGCCGGAACATGCTCCCGTTCGACCTGGGGGAAGCCCGGCGATATGGCGCCAGTTTCATGCTGGCGCGGCTGTTGGTATTGCGCGTGTTGCAGGCGCGCACCTTCCGCCGCGCAACTGGGATGATCTTCCTCAGTGATTATGCGCGCGAGCGCGTCGTGGCCCAGATCGGTCAGCTCCCCGGTAAGACTGCGCTGATAGCGCACGGAGTGGCACCTCGATTTCAGCATGAGCCAAGGCGGCAGCGGCGACTTGAAGAATATTCGCTGGAGAAGCCATTTCGTCTGCTCTATGTTTCGATTGTCGATGTGTACAAGCACCAGTGGCACGTGGCTGCCGCGGTGGCATCCTTGCGCAGGAGTGGGATGCCAGTCGTGCTGGACATCGTCGGGCCTGCATATCTGCCTGCGCTCCGGCGGCTAAAAGCGTCTCTGAGGGAATTGGACCCGACGGCTGCGTTCGTGAAATACTGCGGCGCAGTGGCGCACCCCGAATTGCATCAGCGTTACCACGGCGCTGATGGGTTTGTTTTTGCCTCTACCTGCGAGAATATGCCCAACATCCTACTGGAGGCGATGGCTGCTGGGCTGCCAATCGCGTGCTCTGAGCGCAGACCGATGACTGACATCTTGGATGCAGGCGGCCTGTATTTCGACCCGCTACGACCGGACAGTATTTCGCGCGCGATTACCACCATGGTTCGGGATCCTAAAAAGCGCGCTCGCCTCGCAAGCACAGCTTACGAACGCGCCGCCAACCGTACCTGGCAACGTTGCGCGCTCAACACGTTTCAATACCTGAATGAGTGTGCCGGGGCGCGAGCCGGTCGTGCGCCACAGTCTGAACGTGCGTAGAAAGTTGACACGAAGTACGTTCGAGAATTGGCCGGCTCGGCTCATTATCATTCTGTGGTTGTACCTGACCGTGACTTACAGGCAGGAATTCAACGTTTTCGCTCCGGCGACCAACATGTTGCGCAATTTTGGGCTATGGCCATTGGCAGAAACTGTCACGACTGTAGCCAGCTGGATGGAATTGCCATGGGGCCGTTGATCACCCTAGCGGTTGCCGGCGCGTACTCCGTTGTCTGCATTCTCGTGGGAATGGCAGGTTTTCGTTTCCTAGGCAGTGATGATGCTAGAGACAAAAGCCTGATGAGGCTCGGCCTTGGCAGCGCGTTCGCTCTTGGTCAAGGCGTTCTGGCTATCATCTGGATGCTAATAGGCCTCGCGGGGTTTTTCGATCGGCGCTGGATTGTGTGCGTGTTACTGGCAGGAGCCGTAACTGGAGCGCTCCCATTTGTCAGACGAGATACACGGAGGATTCTTTTTCGTCAGCTAACCCCCAAGCTGGTGAGATCCGTGAGTGCATTTCCAACGCCCCTGTTGCCGGCGGTTATAGCGTTGGTGGCAATGGTGGTTGTAGTTGGGATTTTCAACGGCTTGCTGCCACCGCGGTTCGGAGTAGGAGATGGTTTTTTTTATTACCTGGTGTTTCCCAAGACCATGGCCGCCTCTCATCGCATTGCGCCTGTGTCTGGTTACGAATCTTCACACAGTGTGCTCGGGTATCAAGGAGAGATGCATCATGCCGTGCTTTTCAGTCTTGCAGGGGAAAACGCGGCAATGCTATTTGTGTGGGTGACAATGTTGGGGGTATTTGCACTGTTGCTGCGGCTGTGTGAGGACCTGGGATTACGACCAGTGGGAAAGCTCGCCGCATTGGTCGCTCTTTTCTCCTCGACTGCTTTCAATTTCTTCCTGACCGATGGAAAGGTCGATACGTATGCCCTGCTTTTCGGGATGGCTGCATTCCTGTGGACTTTGCGCGCACTCGATTCGCCTGTGTTTGCGCCCAGACTTGCGGGATTATTCACCGGGCTTGCGATTGTGGCCAAACTCACATTCGCTTACTCGGTGGCAATTCCAGTGATATCGATATTGATTGTTACGGTGCTGAAGGAAAAAGATGCGCGGGACGAGAGGTCGTCAGGTACACGGCTTTTTTGGCGGTTAGCCGGAATCCTCTCCCGATTCTCGTTGTTTTGCGCGCTTCCCATTATGACTCACATGTTCAAAAACGCTGTAATGTTTCGCGAACCGTTGGCGCCATTAGTGTTCCTTAATCAGCCGATTTCAGTTACCTCCAATTACAGCTGGAATTCTCCCGACACTGCAAAGCAGCTCCTCTGGGCTCTGCCGTATTCCCTCGTTTACGGCAAATACTCAGTTGGGCATCTATCCCCTTTGTTTTTGGCAGCTCTTCCGATCGCAGTTATGGCTCCCAAATCCATATGGAGGACCTACAGCAGAGCAGTAACGCTGGCCATAGTTGGAGTAGTGGCGCTTCTCGTAGGCGCCTGGGCGGAGGCCTCCTTCTTTACTGTGCGTTTTCTTTTACCGGCCGCGGTTCTCGTGCTGCCGATGTTAGGACTTCTGTTTCAGACTGCGGTGGAGGCCTGGGTGGCGCATTTTGCCTCGCTTGTCGCCATTGCTGTTGCACTCTGCACGGTCATGCTCGGATATTCTCAGGTAGGCCATGACTGGCAGCGCATGGTGCGTTACAGGTTTCAAGGTGCTGACGTATGTGAGTTTGACACCGTGCCGTGGTTTCCGAGTTCCATGTGTAAGTCCTTGATTTCATTGAACGAACTTGCTTCTCCGGGCGACCGCATTCTTCATCATGGATATTCGTACTGGCTGCGGCCGGATCTGATTCAATGCATGCCCACTAGGGACGAATGGAACTGGATTAGCGCTGCCTCGACTGCACACGATGAATGGTCGCGGATTCACGCGCTTGGTTTCCGCTTCATCGTGACAGACCGCGAGCTCCAACCCACTCCAGATTGGCTGTCCGTTTCTCGCATAAACCTAGAATCTGAAGTGCAAGTGTACGAGTTGAAGTCCCTGAATTTGGGCCTGAAGCCCCAATTCGCTTGTCGGCAGCTCCAGGAGCCCGCTTGGGATGTGATCGCTGTTAGTGACCGCACGTAAGGCCGACCCGAGCCGTGTTTGTGGCTGGCCGCCTCGCGAGCAGCCTAGGTGACAATGAACGCCTCGGCCGCCGAATGGCAAAACAGGTCCCCGGTCTCATATACGTTTTAGCTTGTGTCGCCCGGTTTGTTTCACACGTAATGAGAGATTGGCTTTGCCGACGGGCATGAAAACCATTGCTCTGATTGTCGCTCTTGTGGGTTGGTTTACCGTGCCGCTTTTCTCACATATTGGTAATTTCGGCATCAGGGATTGGGATCAGCACATATTCTACTTTGGTTCTGTTATCAAAAGCGTGACCGAATTTCGCCAATTCCCATTGTGGAATCCTTGGTATTGTGGGGGAAGCGTACTTTTCCAGAACCCGCAGGTACCGCTGCTGAGCCCGGTGTATCTGCTTGCACCATTCACGGGATTGCTCTTAGCGGTGAAAATCAAAGTCGTGCTTTACTACGGAATCGCCTTGCTCGGAATGATCCTTCTGGCGCGCATGGTTTACGGACTTTCGAATCTTTTCCTGGTTGTTTTGGCAGGATCTATTTTCGTTTTTAATGGATCCGTGTCTCTCCACATCGCCGAGGGGCACATTCCCATGTATGGCGCTGCGTTCTTTCCCTTCGTTCTATTAGGATACGAGTTACATCTATCGCGTAAGCGGCCGAAGTGGTTGCTACTGGGGAGCAGTTCTCTGGCGCTGATTCTCTGGTCAGGTGGCACTTATGCGGCCGCTCTCCTAGTTTTGTTTTTGTGTGTCTATGCTGTACTGCGCGCTCTAATTGAGAAGGACATTACTCCAGTTGGTGGCTTGGCTGCTCTCGGCGGATATGCCTTTCTCTTTTTGGCTCTGAGGCTTGTTCCTGTCATGGATTACATGCGCGAATACCCGAATATTCACATGGCTCGCGAGTTCGTTCCGCCATCCGCATGGTATGACATTTTCTTTGGTCGAGAACAGAGTCTTTTTACGGAGTTCACACTCAGTGATGGTAGCTTCCCAACCGACTGGAAAATGCAATGGGGTTGGCACGAGTATGGTTCGTACGTCGGCGTACCACTCGCAATAATCCTCGGCGCCGCACTTGTCAGGATCGGAGCGAGGGCCAGATCCAGCCAGACCCGAGGGCGCGACCTCGGGCTGCTTCTGTGCTGGTTTGGATTCTCAGTTTTGTTCGTTGGGGATTTTGCATATGTGAATCCGTATCGCGTGCTTAAGCAATTCCCATTCTTCAACGCTTTCCATGTCACCGGACGTTTCCTGATTCCGTTGATGTTTATATCGTCTTTGGTGCTGATGGGTTTCGTGAGCTGGGTCGAAGGTATTCTCGCAAATAGGAGATTACTCAATTATGGCGTGGCCGTCATATGTGTCTTAGTTGTCGGGGACATGATGTGGGTGACGCGGCAGCCGCTGGGAGAGGCCTTCACTATCGAGCCCACAGCCTATCACCGGGCTGTGAAAGGCCTTTCGCCCGGCGAATCTTATCAGGCTGTCGAGAACCTTCCAATACTGAGCCATCACAGCATCAGCGCAATGTATCCGGCTCTTCTTACCAATACCAGTGTCGTTGATTGCTACGAGGTTTACAAGCCGAGACGGGGGTACGAACTGAGCGAGCACCTCGTTTTCTCGTCAGATCCTGGCATTTCGATTTCCAACATCCGGTTCTCGCCCAATCACATCGCCTTCGACTTGGATGCGGAGGATTATGGCTGGGTAGTGCTTAACCAAAACTTCACGCGTGGGTGGTCGCTTAGCGGCGCTGAGGCGCCTGTTCAGGAACTGGGGCAGAAGCCGGCTGCGAGGCTCTCGCCGGGTACCTACGAACAGCTTGCATTCGTGTTTTTTCCGAAGAGCATCTGGTGGGGGCTGGCGCTGACCTGTGTCGGAGCGGTTGTGGCTGTTGCACATGTCTTCGCCGCTCAAATCAGGATCAGGGCGAGACGACAGCGATGATTCGGGTTGTATTGCTCGCCCACAAGGAGGGCAAATCTGTTGCGTCTGTGTTGTTGCAACTCAAAGAGCACCTGACAGCAACCGGGGCTGGCTTCCGGGTTATGTGGTCAGCGACAGCAGCACAGACGACTCGTTCGCCGGAGCAGAGGCGCTGAAGGGCGAATTGCCGCTCACATTGCCAAATCATAAGGCCAACCTGGGCTTGGCGCGGGCATTCGACACCGGCCTGCGGGCCGCAACTGCAGATGCCAGGGCGGATGATTTCATTGTCACAATGGAGGCGGATGGCACCAACCAGCCCGCTGTGGTCGCCGCGATGGCGACGAAAGTCCGCGAAGGTTGCGAAGTGGTGTGCGCATCACGCTACCAGGAGGGCGGGGGTTATGCCCACTTTCCGTGGAAAAGGCGCATCTTCGG